>DATGOZ010000193.1:0-6629 GCA_035305395.1 Taishania sp.
GAATATCAGACCTCAATTCCTTTAACTTCTCAATCCAAATCGGAAAGTTTATTTTTTTTCAGCGTTTCAATGAATGCTGGATTTTCAACTGAAAAACAAGTAAAACAATATATTTCAAACGTTTTCGAAATTTCAAAATACAAAGATGGTACAAGACCATATACATCTACAATTTTGAATGAATTAAAAGATTTAACACCCTATGATGAAGTTATTTGTGGTTATTACAATACAGAAGATGAGGCAATCGTTGCAAGAGACAACTTCATAAAAGAAATGCAGAAAGAACATGTCGCTTTCGAAGAATTCTATTATGCGGGAAAACCAAGTAACATGAATATGCAAGGTACCAATCAAAACAATTCATCTGCAAACAAAGGTTACGGAAAAGTGATTAATGTAGATAGCGGTCATTCAAGCGAACCGGATATAAAACAAACGAATGAAACACCAAAAAATGAGAATAAATATGGAAAAACAATATCATTTGATTAAAGGAATACTTTTTGGTTTACAATTCATTATTTACATATTTTTTAATGAAATTAGTTTTTCACAAAATGCAATAGCAGATCTAAAATTTGAAGAAGCAGAAATAGCATTTCAAAAAAATGATTTCGAAAATGTAATCGTAAAATTAGATGAGTTTGACAAGATTTTGGGATCTACAACATCCGCTTCTTTGTATTTACGAATTGTATCATTAAATCATATTTTCAAGGAAAAAAGTATCTACGCTGAAGAAATGAGTTTTGATAAAATTAACTCCTTTACTAAAGGCGTTAAGGCTTACTTAAATGCAATGGCAAGTGAAGGTCTAGATGATAAATATAGAACTGTATATGAAATAAGTAAAACGTTGGATGATTTCCCCAGCACTAGGGAAGAATACAACGAACAACGAGCAAATTATTTTTTAGCATTAGAAAAAGAAAAGAAGGAAGAAGAAGAACGAATTGCACGAGAGAATGAGCGTAGAATAAGAGAAGAAGAAAATCGTAGAATAGAGGAACAAAAAAGATTAGCTATAGAACAAGAAAAGCAAAGAAAAATAGAGTTAAAACGTGAACAAGACAATAAGTATAACTCAATCAAAAACTTCAACGAAAATTCTAAAAACCAGCAATTGAAGCAACAATTACTCCAATTAGATAAAGAAGATTATAATTTTCCTAAAGAAGATTATGGAAGATTGGGTGCATTTTTTGATCGTAATGGCGAGTATAAACTCGCTGAAAAATATTATGAGCTCTCTTTAAAAAGCGGTAACAGACTTTACAAAAATAAATTGGCTTTGTTGTATTATAAAGGAAGACCCGGTATCGCTAAAAATAAAGCTAAGTCTAAATCAATTTATAAAATGTAACTCAATGAGACAATCTATACTTTTTTTATTCGCATTTACTGTAACAAACGTATTTAGTCAATTAGATTCAAAATTCGTCTGGGGTTTTTCATATTCAATGCCAATGGAAAATCTAAAAGAACCTGTTAAAACTTACAATGATTTTACTAGATTGAAAGGTAATTTAATAGCTGGTATATCCACCGATATGGGCGGAACAATATACCCACACACATTTTTTAATGACATTGTACTTGGTGAAAGAATTTCAATCGGTTTTGATTTCGCAGTAAGCGCATCCTATTTCTTTGGGAGAAAATTGGAATACGACTATTATCCAGCATTTTCAGGATATGTATATGAAAATTTAACTGGTGATACAAAGAAAAATCACCTCATTTTAGTTGGTGGGAAAATTGGCCCAGCTATAGGTTTGAAACTTGCAAGAAATATTTATTTAGATTTGATGTACCGTTTAAATCCATCAGCTATATGGTTTCCAGTCAACTACCTTGTACCATTAGTTGGAACAAATCCATATACTAATCTTCCTTTTGATTCAACTCCCGTATCTTTGGTGGAAGAAACTTACACTTTTTCCAATCACTTTATCCTTCAACACGGAATTGCTGCACGTTTTAGATTTGGTGGATTAGGATTGGGAATAGAGTACAATTTTGGTGAATATAAGTTCAATGAAATAGCTACTGCCAAGTTACCAATTAAACTTCTTAATTTCCAAATCTCTATGTGTTTGTAAATTTTAGTTAGGAATTTAAATTTTCTGTATATTTGCTACCAGTTCATTGCCATAACTTATGAAGAAAGGTGGAGGGATCGGCCCTTTGAAGCCTTGGCAACCTCTTCTAACCGTAGAAAAAGGTGCCAAATCCTATTCGCAAGATTGCGAAAAAGATAAGTTGATGACGATATAAATTACTCTCGTCTTTTTTCATAGTAGGCTAATTGCATTTTACTATGAATAACATTCAAACCATATTAAAAGATCGTATTCTTATCCTCGATGGAGCAATGGGAACGATGATTCAACGTTACAAGCTAGAAGAAGAAGATTTCAGAAAGGGCTGGTTCGAAAATCATCATAAACCACTGAAAGGAAACAATGATCTTTTATCGCTTACAAGACCTGACATCATCAAGGAAATTCACACAGCATATTTCGAAGCGGGAGCAGATATTGTTGAAACAAATACTTTTTCAGGAACAACAATTGCACAAGCTGACTACGATTTGGAAGAATTCGTATATGAAATAAATTTCCACGGAGCTAAAATTGCACGCGAAGTGGCCAATGAATTCACAGTAAAAAATCCAAGTAAACCACGTTTTGTTGCTGGTTCTATCGGACCAACAAACCGCACAGCTTCTATCTCTCCAGATGTAAATGACCCAGGATTTAGAGGAATTACTTTTGATGAATTGGTAACAGCTTACAAACTGCAAGTCAATGCATTGATAGATGGAGAAGTTGATATTTTACTCGTCGAAACTGTTTTTGATACACTCAATGCAAAAGCTGCATTATTTGCTATACAAGAAGTTTTTGAAGAGCGCAAAAAAGAATGGCCTGTGATGGTTTCTGGTACAATTACGGACAATTCTGGTAGAACATTAACAGGTCAAACAACTGATGCTTTTTTGATTTCAATGGAACATTTTCCTTTGTTGTCCATCGGATTGAATTGTGCACTCGGTGCCAAAATGATGCGACCTTACCTTCAGATACTTGCTAAAAATGCAAAATTTGGCGTAAGTGCTCATCCTAACGCTGGTCTGCCTAATGAATTTGGGAAATATGACGAAACACCTGAAATTATGTGTGAGCAAATCAAAGAGTTCTTGGAGGAAGGATTGGTTAACATCATCGGTGGATGTTGCGGAACGACACCTGAACATATAAAAGCGATTGCAGAATTGGCAGCAAATTATAAACCGAGAATAATTATTTAAAAAAAATACTGAATACTGAATACTGAATACTGAATACGAATACTTGAAATAAAAATTATGGTAGAAGAATTAATAATAGCTTATTTTTTCATAACTTATATGTAACCAACCACAAACACAGAAATATGAAAAAGAATGTATTATTAGAAAAAAGTTTTTCTTTCGCACTAAATTCAATTGAAGAATACCAGATTCTGTTATCTAAAAAAGAATTCATAATCAGTAAGCAATTTTTACGTTCAGCGACATCAGTTGGCGCAAACATTAGAGAAGCTAACAACTCTGAAAGTTTGAAAGACTTTATTCATAAGTTACATATCTCCTTAAAAGAATGTGATGAATCTCAATATTGGCTAGAACTTTTATTTGCATCCAATCAAATGAATGAATCATCTTATAAAAATCTTATGTCCGCAGCTGATGAAATCAAAAAAATATTAACTAGTTGCATTTTAACTTCAAGATCTAAATTAAACCGAAGATAAATTCATAATTCTCAATTCAGTATTATTAATTCTTAATTACAAATGTCTATTTCCTTAAAACTATCCGGTCTAGAACCTTTGATCATAACAAACGAATCCAATTTCGTAAATATCGGTGAACGCACAAATGTTACCGGTTCACGTGCATTCTTAAGAATGATTAAAGAAGGTGATTTCGAAGCTGCACTTTCTGTTGCACGCGACCAAGTGGAAGGCGGTGCGCAAATCATTGACATCAATATGGATGAAGGTATGATTGATGGAAAGGAAGCAATGGTGAAATTCCTCAATCTCATCGCTGCAGAACCAGACATCGCTCGCGTTCCAATTATGATTGATAGTTCAAAATGGGAAATCATCGAAGCAGGATTGAAATGTATACAAGGAAAAGGTGTTGTCAATTCGATATCATTAAAGGAGGGCGAAGAAACATTTATTCATCACGCAAAAACCATCAAAAAATATGGTGCAGCAGTTATTGTCATGGCTTTTGATGAAAACGGACAAGCTGATTCATACGAACGAAGAATTGAAATCTGTAAACGTTCATACGATATCTTAGTTAATGTGGTGAAATTTCCGAAGGAAGACATCATCTTCGATCCGAATATATTTCCTGTCGCAACGGGAATGGAAGAACATTGTAATAATGCGTTAGATTTCTTCCGTGCAACAAAATGGATACGTGAAAATCTTCCTGGAGCACATGTGAGTGGTGGTGTGTCTAATGTTTCATTTTCATTTAGAGGGAACAACAAGGTACGTGAAGCAATGCATGCAGCATTTTTATATCACGCTATTCAACACGGAATGGACATGGGAATTGTAAACCCAACTATGCTAGAAGTTTACGATGAAGTTGATAAAGAATTATTGACTTATGTCGAAGATGTATTGCTCAACCGTCGACCTGATGCTACCGAACGCTTACTAGAATACGCCGAAACGGTTAAAGGAAAAGGAAAGAAAAAAGAACAAGACTTAGCATGGAGAATGTTGCCTGTCAATGAGCGTTTGGCTCATGCATTGGTAAAAGGAATTGTTGATTTTATCGACGAAGATATTGAGGAATGTAGAAAACAATTTGCACGACCAATAGAAGTTATCGAGGGTCCATTGATGGATGGAATGAATATTGTCGGGGACTTGTTCGGAAGTGGAAAAATGTTTTTGCCGCAAGTAGTAAAATCTGCTCGCGTTATGAAAAAAGCCGTTGCCTATCTCCAACCTTTCATTGAAGCTGAAAAAGATGGAAAATCACAAACTGCAGGTAAAGTTTTACTTGCAACAGTAAAAGGAGATGTACACGATATCGGAAAAAATATTGTTGGCGTCGTTTTAGCTTGCAATAATTACGAAGTAATCGATCTTGGTGTAATGGTTGCAACTGAAAAAATCATTCAAGCTGCTCAAGAAAATAACGTAGACGTCATTGGCTTGAGTGGCTTGATTACACCTTCTTTAGACGAAATGGTGACTGTAGCTAAAGAAATGGAACGTGCTAATCTCTCTATTCCGCTTTTGATTGGTGGCGCAACTACTTCTCGTGTACATACGGCTGTAAAAATTGAACAATGTTACACAAAAGATCAAGTCGTACATGTATTGGATGCTTCACGAAGCGTGACGGTAGTTGAAAGTTTATTAGGATCCAAAAAGAAACATTTTGTAGCAGCACTTAAAGCTGATTATGCAAAACTTCGTGCACATCACGAAAAACACCGAAACGCAAAAGAGATTTTACCCATAGAGGATGCTCGAGCAAATAAACTACAAATCGAATGGAAACAAGATGATATTGCTATTCCTGAACAAATAGGAATTCATTCGTACACCAATTTTCAGCTTTCGAAATTGATCAACTATATCGATTGGACTCCATTTTTCCAAACGTGGGAGTTACACGGTAAGTTTCCAACCATTTTGAAAGATGGAATTGTCGGACAAGAAGCAACAAAATTATACGAAGATGCTACCAAATTACTAGATACAATCTGTAAAGAAAATTGGTTGCAAGCCAATGGAGTTGTCGGAATTTTCCCTGCAAATTCAGTTGGAGATGATATAGAAATTTATCATCCAAAAACAGGTGAGATTATATGTATTCAACGAACATTGCGTCAACAAACAAAGAAAACTGCTGGTCAACCGAACATTGCTTTAGCTGATTTCATCGCGCCCAAGGATAGTGGTTTGCAAGATTACATTGGAGGTTTCGCTGTAACAGCTGGTTTGGGAATTGAAAAACAGCTGGAAAGATTCGAAGTTGAAAATGACGATTACAATGCTATTCTTTTGAAAGCACTAGCTGATCGACTGGCAGAAGCATTTGCGGAGTTTCTTCACGAAGAAGTTCGAAGAAAATTGTGGGGTTATGAAAAAGAAGCTCAGTATTCCAACGAAGAACTCATTCAAGAAAAATATCGTGGCATTCGACCTGCACCGGGATATCCTGCTTGTCCAGATCATACCGAAAAGATTGGCTTGTTTAAACTATTAGATGTTACCAAACAAACAGGCATCAAGTTGACAGAAAACTTGGCTATGCATCCAGCTGCAGCGGTAAGTGGTTGGTATTTTGCTCATCCGCAAGCTAAGTACTTTGGTGTAGGGAAAATTGGCCAAGATCAAGTAAAGGATATTGCAAAAAGAAAAGATAAGTCAGAAGACGAAATGTCGAGATGGTTATCGAGTGTAATAAATTAAAAAGGGGCTGTCTCAAAAGTAGGCAGCCCTAATTTTTTGTTAAAAAAATAGGGAGACAATTGCCTCCCGTATTCTGCAAGTTGTTATCTTGCTTGTATGTATTCTAATTCAAAGATAATCTT
>DATGOZ010000194.1:0-4489 GCA_035305395.1 Taishania sp.
GGAGGAAGAGTTTTAGCGATTACATCATATGGTAGAACACTTGAAAACGCATTGGAGAAATCATATAACAGTATAAACAACATAGAATTTGATAAATCATATTATCGAAAAGACATCGGATTTGATGTTATCTAATAAAAATGGGGAACTTTAAAAGTTCCCCATTTTTATTACCTAACCCATTACTACTTCATTCTAACTATAATAAATTCAGTTCTTCTATTCTTTTGATGCATCTCTTCTTTTGCTTTTTCATCAGGAGCATTAGCAATTTCCGCATCACTGTAAATTAATTTTGATTCGCCATAACCCTTACCGTAAATTCTATCTTTAGAAATTCCTTTAGAGATGATGTAATTCGCAGAAGACTTAGCTCGTTTATCTGAAAGAACTCGGTTGTAAGCATCAGACCCCCTGCTGTCTGTATGTGAACCTAATTCAATTACCATTCGAGGATAATCCTTCATAATTCTGACAATCTTATCTAATTCTTCAGCAGCATCTGGACGAATATTTGATTTATCAAAATCAAAATAAATTGGGTTTATAAATATACTCAAGTCAGTTTCACCAGGAACAAATTCAATCTTACCTGATTCTAACATCTCCTCCACAACCAAATCTTCAACAAGACCTAATTTATCCTTCACAGTAACTAGTTTAGTATTATAATTTGGATGCTCTAACTTGACAATATACTCCACTTCATCACCATATTTGTATGGTAAGTTTGAAGTAGAAAATTTACCATCCTTATCAGTTAATGGTTTTTCAAATTGTTGATTTAATTTAACATCAGTAATTGTAACGACTACATTATCAATCGGATTTGAAGTAGACTTATCTCTTGTTAACCCCTTGATTTTGTAATTTAATAGCGGCATTAACTCAAAATTTGCCTCATACTCTCCTCTATCTTGGTCAAAGAGCATACCTAATGTATCAGGGTGATATTTTTCCTTAGAAGCAGTTATTGAAAAGTTGTTTTCAATTGCAGCTAAATCAAATTCATAATCTCCTAAATCATTGGTTTTAACACTATCTACAATCTGATTATTTAGATCAACCAAATACATACTCGTATTTGGTAACGGTCTCTTTGAAATTAAATCGATTACTTTACCTTTAGCAATAGCACTATTTTTAATAATGAAATTTTGCTTAAAACCATAAATATCATCATCACCCTTACCACCAGAACGGTTAGAAGAAAAATATCCCTTCGTCTGGTCTTCATTCGTCAAGAATGAAAAGTCATCACTTGCACTATTAATGGGAACTCCAAGGTTTTGAATTTCTCCTTTTACTGCACCTTGTTTATTTAGTTTTGCCACAAATACATCTAACCCTCCCAATCCAAAATGACCATCAGATGAAAAGAACAACAAATTCTCAGATGATTGAAAAAATGGAAACACTTCATTTTGAATTGTATTCACCTTCTCTCCCAAATTAACAACCTCACCAATAGGTAATCCATTGCCATCTAGTTCTACATAATAAAGATCCATCCCTCCAAAACCTCCTGGTCTATTTGAAGAAAAATATAAACGACTTCCATCCGTATTTACTGATGGATGGGCCGTTGAAAAATCATTAGAATTGATCGATAATTCTTCGACATCTACAAACTTCTTACCTTCAATTCTAGCTTTAAAAATCTTCAGGTGAATTACATTATTAGAATCAGCTATTTTTTTACCGTCAACAAAATTGTTTCTAGTAAAATAGACGAATCCAGACTTTTGACAATAACTTGCTGGTCCATCATGAAATTTAGTCTTAGCATCAGCTTTTAACAATTTCATTTTACCAAACACACCGTTCTCGTCAATTGGAGCCTTGTAAATATCATAGAAATAATTACCCGTCCATGAATGTAACCTCATAACGGCTTTTGAACGACGTTTTGAACTTGCTAAAATGATTTCATCAGCAGACAAATAATTTGCTCCTATTTCCGAATTTTCAGTATTCCTGTTCTGTGAAATCAATTCAAATTGTCCCGAATTTTTCAATAATTCATCTATAGATCTACCAGAATACAATTTAGTTAATTGGTCTTCGACCCCAAATTTATTAGTGTACTCTCTAAATAGATTATTAGATGCCTCATAATCCTGTATTCCTCTATTTAGTACAGCTAATCTCAGGTGTTGTTCTTTCTTTAAAGCGCCTTTAGAAGCGATATAACTATACCATTCTACAGCTTTCGGTACATTACCTATCTTATCATAACAATCGGCAATTTTATCTGCTACAATCATTGAATCCACTTTTCGATCAAGGACATCTTCATATGCTTCACTTGCATAGAAATATGATTGTGTTTGATACAGCTTGTCAGCATATTTCAAACGAGAATTTTGAGCTTGTAGATTAGTAGTGAATCCCAGCAGAACTATTAAAAATATTGGAAAAAATAATTTTTGCATATTCATTTTGTAGGTCTTAAAAATATCTTGGTGTTGCTAAAGATTTACTTTTAAACAATAAATCGTAGCTTAATAAAATTTCATGTGTTCCTGCATTAAATGCCCTTAGTTTAGTGGTAGACATTTCGAATGCGTATCCAATTTTAAATTGGTTGGAAATTTGATATTGTAAGATTAAACCTCCACTCTCCATCAAACGATAGTTTCCTCCTAACCAAACTTTATCATAAAAAATAAATGCTAAACTCATATCCAATGCCAAAGGTGCTCTTTCAGTGATTTTTAACATTGCACTAGGTCGAATTTTTAGCATTCTATTTGCCTTAATGTATCCACCAACAGTCAAATAATAGTGTCTTTGAGCAATGTATTCTACATTTGTGAAATCTCCAGCATTTTTCAGATTGTCAATAATCTTCGGAACAGCTACCCCTATGAACCATTGGTCAGAATGATAGTAAATCCCTCCTCCAATATTTGGCTGAACATCATTTTTAAATCTAACATTCAAGAATTGGTCATTTTCATCTTGTTTAACCAAACTCACCAAATCACCATTTAGTAGATTTATTCCTCCTTTAATACCAAAAGATAACCTTCCTTTATGCTTTTTAAAACGAAGCGAGTATGAAACATCGGCATTTATCCATGTAGAGTTCGTTGGACCTACATTATCATTCAATAAGCTTAAACCAACTCCAACATTATCATACCTTAAAGGAGTATGCAATGCAAAAGTAGTTGACATTGGCGCACCTTTAAAACCAGCCCATTGCTGTCTATGTAGAGCCGCGATATTCATCATATCACGACTCCCAGCATAAGCAGGATTGTAGTAAAGCATGTTATCCATGTACTGCGTAAACTGTGCTTCCTGTTGTGAATAGCCATTTATAAAAATTAAACTTATAAATGCTATAACTATTTTAGTTGTCTTCATATTCAACTGTTTAATTCAAATTAAGTTTTAATAAACTTATCGTTTGATGTAAATAAACCCTTTGTAAATCTCACCTGCATTTGGCGTTCCTGCTTCTCCTCCAAGTTTTAAAATGTAGTAGTAAGTACCTTCTGGCAACTCATCACCACCCACATTCAACTTGCTTTGAGAACGACCATCCCAATCATTTTGGTAATTTGGATTATGGTAAACTTGAACTCCCCAACGGTTATGAATCCATACCTCTGTACCAGGATAATTTTCCAAACCTTCAATGTGGAAGTAGTCATTCGAACCATCTCCATTTGGTGAGAATGTCTCACTTATGATTATTCCGCAATTTTCAACAATAACTTGAACATTTTCTTCAGAAGTACAACCATTTGGACTAGTTGCAACAACTGTATAAATTCCCGATACTGATGTAGAAGCATTTGCAAAAACAAGTTCATTACCTGTACCTACAGAAACTCCATTCTCATACCAAGTATATGTGTAATCTGAATTAGGATTTAAAACTGTCAATACAACAGTATTTCCAACACATTGCTTAACTATAGATGTTGCCAATTCTACTTGTTCTACATCATCAACAGTAACATCAAAACTGTAAGTAGTTATGTTACCATTCACATCAGTAACAACATATGTTACAGTAGTTGTACCAACCTCAAATACACTTCCACTAGTATGAGATCTTTGGATTGTTTCAATTGAACAGTTGTCTGTCAATTCCTCATTCCAAGTAATTCCTGTATTAGAACAGCTTGTAGCAACCAAGTCTGTAATTGATATAATCGGAGCAATTGTGTCCATTACAATAACATTGAATGAACAAGTTGCAATATTTCCTGACCCATCAACAGCTGTATAAGTTACAGTCGTTAATCCAACATTGAATGTTGATCCATTTGCACGTGTAGAAGTTACAGTTAATTCACAATTATCCGTAAACTCTGGTTCAATCCAAGTAACTTCTACTTCACAATTCGTAGCGCCAACATATACTATCGTATCATTTGGACAAACAATTACCGTTGGTGCCTCTGTATCTTCAACTGTAACGTTAAATGAACATGTAGCTGTATTGCCTGATGCATCAGTTGCTGTATAT
>DATGOZ010000195.1:0-6102 GCA_035305395.1 Taishania sp.
GTACTTTTTCATCAATGGTTTAACCAAAATCAAATAGACGGCATAACTGAGGGCATTAATGAATAACAAAGTATCCCCAAATAGTGTGCTTCCATCATGTCCGTTTGATTGGAGTGCTAAAAATATTGCTCCCGTAGCACCTAAAAGTACACCACTAATTTTAATAGTATTCATTTGCTCTTTCAAAATGAAATATGCCATGATTGCTACCATAATTGGATTGAGCGTCATAATGATACCAGAGTTGATTGCAGAAGAATGGTTTAATCCGTGAAAAAAACAAAGCTGATTTAGTGCAACTCCAAATATTGAGCAAATGGCAATTTTCAGTAAGTCTTTTCGTTCAACTTTTTCTCGTTTTGTAAACAAACTCACCAACCAAAAAAGACATGTAGCACCAAGCACTCTGAATGCAATAAATACACTCGGAGTTAAATACGTCGGCATGACATCTTTTGCTACAATATTATTGGCACCATAAATTGAGTTAACAATAAACAAGGAAAGATGTGCTTTGATTCTGTCGCTCATACATATTATGAATTTAACGACTTCTTAGCTTTCTCAACAACTTCCTTAGCGTTGCCAATGAACACCTCGTTCTCATTGATGATAAACGGACGTTTCAAGAATGTGTATTCCTCCAACATCAATTGTCGATAATCTGATTCTTGTAAGTTTTTATCTTTCAATCCTTGTTCTTTGTACTTAGTAGCCTTTTTTGAAAAAAGAGCTTCGTATGAACCAACTTGTTTCGCCAACATATCTAAAGTATCAGCATCAATGTTTTGTTCTTTAATGTTGATTAATTCAAAACCAGTTGTATTCAGTTCCTTCAAAATACGTTGGTTTGTTGAACAAGTTTTTAAGTAATATATACGTTTCATTGGATTCGTTTATAAAGTATTATTTCATCAGATTTGTGGATTGCCTCCCATTCTCCGGATTGATTGATTTCATCAATTTTTTGAAAAAATGTATCTTCATCCATCGGATAGGGATTATCTACTGGCGAAATTAATAGATATGTTGCATTTACAATGTCTGGAAAGGTATAAATCGTATCACGCAATGCTAAATGTGGTACAAATGCCGATTGTGCACTAACCACTGCATCTTTAGGAATAAGTTTCAAAACTTGATGGGCTTCTGAAATTGAGAATTCACGATTGTAATGTGCCTTTTTATATACTCTCAAACGTGCTTTTTCTGTGTAGGCAATTGTGTTATCCATCAATCGGATGGTTGTTGCAAAAGACAAAATCGGAACGAGGATCAAAAAACAATTCTTGATTTTCTTGGGCATATTTTTGATGACTTCATAATTAGCAATTGCTAAAATTCCAGCAAATTCAACCGTATATTGCCACTGAACACCCCACATTTTAGGATCGTTGTGAAAGAGTTTTTGTCCAAATATTGGAAGCAACATCCACCAATAAATTGGTTTTGAAATTGCGAGAAATCCGACTAGTAAAATAAATACCCAAAGCTCTACTTTAACATAGTCATATAGTGGCAGACCATTGTGGTTCTTGAATAACAACTTGAATGTTTCCCATGGATGCAAAAAGATGGTCTTGATTGCTTCACTGAAGTTTGCTCCCAATACGTTGTATTTAAAATGTTGAAAGGAACCCGTGTTAGATAGTGCAGGCATGACCACACCAATAATCAAGAAAGTATAGGTAGCGCAAACCAACACCATCAAAGTAATTTGTTTAAACTTTTCACGATTTTTTCGATGAATCCATAATAATCCTGTTGTGACAAAAATCATCCAAAGAGCCATGTTTTCTTTTGCAATTAGGATGAAGAACAAGAAGAACCAGGCTGCTTTCCATTGATTTTTGTTGATTTTCAAAAAGAGCCATGGAATAAACATCGCCGCCACAGTATTGCTATGATAGTCATAAGCGAGAGATGAAAAAATCCCGAAGAACAGTAGAAAATAAAGTAGAACACTTCGTTTGGAACGTGGATCGGAATCGATGTATTCAACATATTTATAAATTCCAATCGCTCCAAATAAAACACTACAGATTTGTACAACCAAGAGGGTATAAGTTCCAAAAATGTAACTTAAGGGTGAAAATAATGGAAGATATAAATCAAAGTGATCTGCAAGTAGATTTTCACTTTCTGATTTAAAAGTTAAGCTATCATTGAATTGAAAGTGAGCGTAATCATAAAGTGCATTAGTGTACAACCCTAAATCTAATGAGTAAGTCCTAAAACAATAATGGTTGACTAATGAAATTGCAGCATACCAGCAGGAACAAATGAACAAACTCCAAACTAAAAACTTGTTAGTGGAGTAGTATGTTGCAAGCTGTTTCAACACAATTACTGATTTTGCATTGTATTTTTATCCTGATCGTTTACGCGTGCAGGAGGACATCCTTTCACTTTCTTCTCAAATAAATAAGTCCATTTAATTTTTGCCAATGTTGGATAATAGTTTGAATCAAACCATTTGAAATCAGATGCACCTTTTCTCCATTCATGAATCCCAAAAATTGGAACTTGTACTGATGGGATCAACATGCTTCTACGACTCAAACGAAATCCAAATCCCAATTCATAGTGTACATGAATCATTAGGGGATTGTGGTAGTACATTGTTTTCATTCCCATAGGGTCAGTTGGATATCCTGGAGCTTGTTCACGGTGGAAATTAAAGTCAATGTTTAAACCAAATCCATTATCAATAAAGTACTTTTTACCGATATAAAAATTTTTGTGCACTGTACCTCTAACAGTTGCGAAGATGTTGTGAAAACGAGCTTCTGACTTAGCAACTTCCTGACTGATTGGGCTAAGTTGGTTTAGTATAGTTTGCTCTCTTCCTCCCAATACTTTCACCCCAATTCCCCAATCGATGTATGATATAAAGATATACTTCAATCGTTGAGATAATTTTGATCTTTTTTGTGGTAAGTGAATCATTCCAATTTCAGCCATTACTCCTGGTAATCCTCCAGGTGTAGTTCTGTATTCGTATGCAGCGCCATGCGTCGAAAACTCTGTAATTGCTGTTGTTTTTCGTGTTGGAAAAGTAAATGTTGGTCCAACTGAAAGTTGCAAACCAAAAGGTCTATATTCTTTAAAATCTGATTCACCTCCAAAGAAATCTTTTTTACTTTTTCCTTTTCCGGGAACAAGGTTTCTTTGTGCTACCACGGTATTAGCAATCAGAAAAACGAGGATGGTTTGCAGTAATAATTTCATTTTGTTAAACTTAACATTTTATTCATAATCTCTTCCGAATCCCAAATTTCTGTGATGTTAGGAGTAGCCATCACTTCTTCCATGATAACATTTTGTTTTTGTCCTTCTTCGTATGCTTCAGAATATGGAATCTCACTGAAGGTTACTTGTGAATATAACGGCATCCAGCGTTTTGGGTACAATGTACTGAATTTTGCTTCAATTTTTTTGCGTAACAAGAACATCGGATCAGCAACATAGTCTCGCATTACTAAGTAGTTATACAATGACAATTCTTGTAATGCATCACCGTTTGGTTTGCGTGTTACACTATATTCTTCGAATACTTTTTCCCAATTTTCATTGTGTTTTTGCATCAACTCCCACATTTTTGTGCAGTCTTCAAATCCTGCATTCATACCTTGACCGTAAAAAGGAACTGTAGCATGAGCAGCATCTCCCATCAATACTGTTTTTTCACGATGCCAAGGGTAACATCTCATGATTGCCAATGAAGACAATGGATGATTTTCCCATTCATCTGCAATTTGTGGCATTATCTTGTAGAAATCTGGGAATGTTGATCTAAAGAATGAGTCAACTTCTTCGCGTGTATTTACTTTGTCAAATGAGTTTTCACCCCCTTCGTGTGGCATAAAGAGTGTACATGTGAAAGAACCATCTTCATTTGGAAGAGCAATTAACATAAAACGTCCACGTGGCCAAATGTGTAATGCATTTTTGTCTAATTTGTGTGTACCGTCTTCGTTTGCAGGAAGTAAAATTTCTCGGTATCCATCTGCGATGTAATTTTGCTGGAAATTAAAACGATCTGTTCGTTGCATTCCAACATATCGTACAGCTGAAAAAGCACCATCACATCCAAAGATTACATCTGTTTTGTGGTGTACATGTTCACCAGTTTTTTTATTTAAGAACGTAAGTTCGTTTGTTTTTAAATTGATATCAACGCATTGGTGATTGTAGATGATTTCTGCATTTCCTGTGTTTTCTGCATAAGTCATTAAAATAGCATTCAAATCACCGCGTGATGTAGAATAAATTGCTTCGTTTTCTTTACCGTATGGTTGAAAAGTCAAGTTGCCTTCCATATCGTGCATCATTCGACCATACATCGGAATAGCAATTTTTCTTACTTCATCAGCAACGCCAACTGCTTCTAGAGCTTTCCATCCTCTATTTGATAATGCTAAGTTGATTGATTTACCTGCTGAAATATCTGCTTTTCGAATATCGTCTCTTGCTTCAAATATTGTGACTTTATAACCTGCTTTTGTTAGATATACTGCCCATAATGAACCAACTAATCCTGCTCCTACAATAGTTGCCTGTTTCATCTTAGATATATGATTTTAATATTTTGTTTTCGAGTTAGGTTGCTAATGTACTAAAATTTTAATTTTCTAACTCTAACGTATTTCCTAACAATTAAATTTTACTTTTTTTCTCACGTCGATAAAAATTGTGAATTTTACTTGATGAAAATTTTAATTATAGGAAAGGTTTGGCCCGAGCCTCATTCGTCTGCAGCAGGAAAACGCATGAAGCAATTGATTGGTTTGTTGAGTGAATATGGCGACATAACGTTTGCATGTGCTAATACCTTTACTGGACACGAAGCAAAGCAAGCGGAATTGGGAGTGAATTATCGACATATTCAGTTAAATGATGATTCATTTGATGATTTTTTGAGAGAAATTAATCCCGATATTGTTGTTTTTGATCGTTTCTTGACAGAAGAGCAGTACGGTTGGAGAGTACTTGAAACTTGTCCGAATGCGATTCGAATTTTGAATACAGAAGATTTACATTTTCTTCGCAAAACGCGTCAAAAGCTCGCCAAAGGAACCCATGATGTAGTGAAGGATGTATCCATTACTGATTTTGATAATGACGATACCTTGCGTGAATTAGCTTCGATTTATCGTTGCGATTCGACCTTAATCATCTCTCCTTACGAGATGAAGTTGTTGCAAAAAACGTTTCAAGTTCCGGGTGAATTGTTGTTTTATTTGCCAATTATAGCTGAATCAAATCAAGAAACTCAAATGCAGTTTGAAAAGCGAAAAGACTATTTATTCATCGGTAATTTTTTGCATGAGCCAAATTTGGATGCATTTCGCGTTTTACGAAAGTCTATTTGGCCAGCAATTAGAAGACAATTGCCAGAGGCGAATTTGAGAATTGTTGGGGCTTATCCAACTCAAGAGGTTCGTGATGCTCATCAGCAAGAAGGAATCATTGTTGAAGGTCATCTTGATGATTTATACCCAATTTATAATCAAGTCCGTGTCGCTTTGGTTCCGTTAAGATTTGGAGCGGGAGTGAAAGGAAAAATTATTGAAGCAATGGAATATGGCGTTCCCTTTGTTACAACTTCAATTGGTCAAGAAGGTTTGTGGTTGGAAAATAATTGGGATGATTTAGTATGTGATGATTGGCAACAATTTGCAGATACAGCGGTTCAAATTTATCAAAGTCGAGAACGTTGTGAACAATTACGTCAACTTGGTTTGGAACATTTAAGAAACCGTTTCAATCGTACTGAATGGAAAAATGAGTTTGATATTTACTTCAAGTCATTGGTTGAAAATTTAAATTCCGAAAGACAAAACAGATTCTATTCGAAGTTAATTCAGCACCATTCTTTGCAGAGTACAAAATACCTGTCAAAGTGGATTATGGAAAAGAACAAATCGTAATATAAGATTAAATATTGCGAAAATAGTTGATTTTCCTCGTGATTGATAGCTAATTTATCAGTTGTTAACAGCTATGCTGTGAGAACTTTATTTTATTCAATATATTTGACGGTTATTGTTTTTTAATTTTGTTAATTGGAATTATAATTTGAAAGTGGAAATAAAGATT
>DATGOZ010000196.1:0-5742 GCA_035305395.1 Taishania sp.
AAGTATTCAACTTCCAAGATCATCAAAATCAGCAAATGCTAATCGATGGGAAACCGTTGGAGGTAGAAATATTGAAAGTAAACATCTAGTTTATTCAATAAACGACCCATATCCTTTCAAACGTTTTACCCAATATTCTGAACTATTGATTTCTGTTAGGATAATCCCTTTTGAAGTACTTGCGTGAATCATAACAGGTGATTCACCTTGTTCAGAAACAATGATTCCAACATGGTTTACACCACTTCCGTTATCAAAAAATACTAAATCACCTTTTTGAACCTTATTCTCTCGGATTTTTTTTGCTTGATCAAACTGTTCACTCGATCTTCGTGGCAATTGAATTTTATAAGCATTGAACACGTAGCTTGTAAATCCAGAACAATCAAATCCTTCTGGTGTATTTCCAGCAGAACGATATGGTTTTCCTAGTTGCAACTTTGCATAAGCTACCAACTCATCTCTATTTTTTGCATCAAACGTAAATGTTTTGACATCCGCAATTTCCTCCTTTGTTTCAGGTTTATCAACAACTTTAAACTCATCATTCAATACAGGAACAGATTCAAACAGCTGCGCTAATACTTCTTGAATTTGCTCAGATTCCTTATTTTTTCCTTCCAGTTGTAAATTACCAACACGATTGGATAAATCCTGCTTCAAGGCTGAAACTATCGTCAAATGATCTTCAATTAAATCCAAACCATCTTGCGTAGCCATTAAGGAAAGATACAATTCTTTTGCTTCCTTGAGCGCATTGGGACGTGCTTTTGCCCATTGCCTATTCTCTGTCAATTGAAAAATACTCATCGCACGATAAAAAGCAGGAATTTTCGTGTAATCATATTCCGGTTTATCGAGCAATTTACCAGACTCTTTGAACACTTTTTTATAATGTCCTTGCGAATAATACAATTCCAAACGATCTATTTTATGAGCTTGACCAAATGAAAATCCCATACTCAATCCTAACACAATCAAAATCACTAAATATCTCATATCGTTTTATTCTAATATTATACTTTACGAAGTAAACATTTTTCAGATTGTGATATTTATTAAGATCAATAAATTGGTCAACAAACGAGTGTTAATTGACGTTCTGACAAAGAATTCGCAGCACAGATTGACACTTTGTCAGATTTTTTTAGAATGGTATAAAAATTGACTTGAGTGAATCAAAATTGATAATCATGAGAACAGGACAAATAAATGTACAAACGGAAAATATTTTTCCAATTATTAAGAAGTTTTTATACTCAGATCATGAGATCTTTTTACGCGAATTGGTTTCAAATGCAGTCGATGCTTCTCAAAAATTAAAGTTCTTCGCAAAAAATGGTGAATTCAAAGGAGAACTTGGAGATTTAAAAGTGGAAGTCATCCTCAATAAAGACGAAAAGACAATCACCATACGTGACAACGGAATCGGGATGACAGCAGAAGAAATCGATAAATATATCAACCAAATTGCTTTTTCTGGAGCTGAAGAATTCGTTCAAAAGTACAAAGGAAAAGAAGGAGCAGAAAACATCATCGGACATTTCGGACTTGGATTCTACTCAGCTTTCATGGTGTCTGAAAAAGTTCAAATCAGAACAAAAAGTTTCAAAGAAGGTGCTCAAGCTGTACAATGGGAAAGTAATGGTTCTCCTGAATTTACAATTACTGACATTGACAAAACTGATAGAGGTACTGATATCATCCTGTATATCGCAGAAGATTCAACTGAATTCTTGGAAAAAAACAGAATTTCTGAGATTTTATCAAAATACTGTAAATTCTTGCCAACTCCTGTAATCTTTGGTAAGAAAACAGAATACATCGACTCTCCAGAAGGAGAAAAAGATGAAGACGGAAAAGTAAAACGTGTTGCAGTAGAAGTTGACAATCAAATCAATAATCCGATTCCTGCATGGACAAAAGCACCGATTGACTTAACAAAAGAGGATTACGACAATTTCTATCGTGAATTGTACCCAATGACGTTTGAAAGTCCATTGTTTCACATCCACTTAAACGTCGACTACCCATTTAATTTAACAGGTATATTGTACTTCCCAAAAATCAAAGAAAATGTAGAAGTACAACGCAACAAAATCAACTTATATTCGAACCAAGTATTTATCACGGATAGCGTTGAAAATATCGTACCTGAATTTTTGACATTATTGCATGGAGTTATCGACTCACCAGATATTCCATTGAATGTTTCTCGTTCTTACTTACAGAGTGATAGTAATGTGAAGAAAATCTCTGCACATATCACAAAGAAAGTAGCAGATAAGTTGGCTGAAATGTTTAAAAACGATCGTGCCGACTTCGAGTCTAAATGGGAAGATTTACAAGTATTCGTTCAGTATGGAACATTGTCTGAAGAAAAATTTGCTGAAAAAGCGAAGAATTTCTCATTATTGAAATCAACGGATGAAAATTACTACACAATTGAAGAGTACAAAGAGAAGTTTAGTGCACTTCAAACTAACAAAGATGGGAAATTAGTCATTTTATACACAAATGATCCCGAAGGCCAGTATGGATTCGTTAAAAAGGCAAAAGACAGAGGATACAACGTCGTTCATTTTACAAGTCCTCTGACTGCACACTGGATCAGCAAAATGGAACAAACATTTGAAAATGTAACATTTGCACGTATTGATGCGGATACATTAGATAACCTCATCAAGAAAGACGAAGAAATCCCATCATTGCTATCAAAAGAAGATGAAGAAAAGTTGAAACCAGTTTTCGAAACTGCTGTAGCTGACAAAGACAAGTACACGGTTCAATTTGAAAGCATGAGTGCAACAGAATCACCAATCATCATTACGCAACCTGAATTTATTCGTAGAATGATGGAGCAACAAAAAGTTGGTGGCGCTGGTTTCTATGGTTTCTTCCCTGAGAAATATCAAGTAATTGTAAACAGTAACCATGCTAAAATCAATGCGATTTTGAATAGCTCAGATGAAGAGAAAAACCAAAAAGCAAAACAATTGATCGATTTAGCTATGTTGTCTCAAGGTTTATTAACTGGAGAAGCGTTGGATTCATTCATCGAACGCAGTATCGAGTTGGTTTAATTGAACATTCTAGACTTTATAAAGCGTGCTTAGGCACGCTTTTTTTGTTTTGAACTTATTGTAATGTAGTCCCAGTCAGCAAGAATTATATCTAATCAATTGATTGTTTTAGTTCTTTATCCCACAGACTTTCCCAGTTATGCTTCCTCTTATTCAGTCAGTTGCAAACGTTGCTTTCGAGATCCTCAATCATCGCTTACATCTAACTGAGGATCTAGAGGTCAGTGTATATAAAAAAAGCGTGCCTAAGCACGCTTTCACTTCTCAAATGTTTTGCTTAATCTTTCGCTACTTTCTCTGCTTTTCTATTTGCAACAATAGAAGCGACAACGCCACTGATCAACGCTGTTAGAATAACGATTAACGAAATCCATGAATGTTCCTTCAAAATCGGTAATTGATCGTGGAAAATCATTTTCCCTCCTACAAAGAATAAGACAAATACCAAGGCAAACTTGATGTATTTGAATTTATCTAACATACCTGACAAGAAGAAATACAAACTTCTCAATCCAAGTATCGCGAAAATGTTTGAACTAAAAATCAAAAATGAATCATCAGTGATACTGAAAATTGCAGGAATTGAATCCACTGCAAACAAAATATCAGTAAACTCAACTACCAATAATGTCGCCAATAGTGGTGTTGCAACTTTTTTCCCATTTACCTTTTCAATGAAATGTCCATTTTGGATAGACCAATCAATTGGGTAAATTTTACTAAGTAATCTTACTCCAAGGCTTTCTTTAAAATCGCTTTCTTCGTCTTCATCTTTCATCATTTTGAAAGCAGACCAAATCAAAATACCTCCAAACACATACATTGCCCATGAGAATTGCTCAATAAATGCGTGACCTAATAAAATCATTGCTAAACGGAAGAAAACTGCTCCAATGATACCCCAAAACAATACACGGTGTTGAAATTCAGGTCTTATTTTGAAGAATTTAAAAATCATTGCAATAACGAAGATATTATCCAAACTCAATGATTCTTCCAAGACATAACCAGTATAGTATTTTGTAATAGCATCAAAACCAGATGAACCGTGTGTATTTAACCCAAACAACTGATTTTCATAAATGAAATAAATTGCAATTCCAAACAACAATGCGATTGTAACCCAAACTGTAGTCCAAATAAGTGACTCTTTCATCGTTACGACAGCATCTTTCTTGTGGAAAACTCCTAAATCCAACGCTAAAAAGATGGTAATGATGGTAAAAAATATAATCCAAACGGTCATGTCTTGATAATTAATTTATGTTGGCAAATATACACTTATTTTGATGACTTCTTGTGCTTTGAAAAACACATATCATTTTATGAAAAGTTGTTGTACGCTTAATTTTCTTGGTCCAGTTGTTTGTGTCTTTTTTCGATTTCAGCTCTAACTTTCTGATAAATATCTTTTAGTTCTTCTTGATTTACAGAATAATACCCCATACTCGATTCAAATTGTTCTCTACTCACTTTGTTCGAGTGAAAAATTGAATCGGCTTCTTTTTGAAGTAAAGAATTGTATCGTGTAACTTGAATATATTTAATCTGATAAGTTGATTCAACAATAGATAGGTCAACCAAAATATTGGTCATTTTAACTTTATCGATCAAATCTGCTGGTTTTTCTCCTGCAGTTACGCGTTCTTCACCACTACACCCCACAAAAAATAGTGTCAACGTTACTATTAAAAAAAAGCGAATCATTAACGAACAAAAGTTAATCGTTTACCTGTTAGTTCATTGACTATTTTACCATCATTCCACACCAAATTTCCATTCACAAACGTCTTCTCGATGCGGTGAGAAAAAGTGACTCCTTCAAATGGTGACCAGCCACACTGATATAACAAATTCGATTTATCTACAACTGTTGTATTTTTAGAAACAACAACTAGGTCTGCAAAATATCCTTCACGGATAAATCCTCTTTTTTCAATTTGAAACATCGTTGCAGGTGCATGAGCCATTTTTTCTACTACACGCTCAATTGCAATCATCCCTTCTTTGGATTTTTCTAGCATCGCTAATAACGCATGTTGTACCAACGGTCCACCAGATGGTGCTTTGAAATAACTTTGTTGCTTTTCTTCAATTGTATGCGGAGCGTGATCTGTTGCCACAACATCAATACGATTATCCAACAATGCTTTCCAAATCGCTTCTCGGTCACTCGCAGTTTTCACAGCTGGGTTCCACTTGATGAAATTTCCTTTTGTTGTGTAATCTTCATCTGAAAACCATAAATGATGTACACAAGCTTCAGCTGTAATGTGTTTTTGTTCTAATGGCAATGAATTATCAAACAATTCAAGTTCTTTAGCTGTCGAAATATGCAATACATGTAATCTTGCGTTGTACTTCTTCGCCAATGAAACTGCCAACGAAGACGACTTATAGCACGCTTCATCCGAACGAATAATTGGATGCAATTCAATTGGGACATCTTCACCATAAATTGCTTTGTAATGTTCCATATTTGCACGAACTGTTGCTTCATCCTCACAATGTGTCGCTATCAACATCGGTACGCGTGAAAAAAGATTTGTCAATGTTTCCTCGTTATCCACCAACATATTTCCTGTTGACGACCCCATAAAAACCTTAATCCCACACACATTATCTTTATTTGTTTTAAGAACTTCCTCCAAATTATCGT
>DATGOZ010000197.1:0-5975 GCA_035305395.1 Taishania sp.
AACCAAATTCTTGCGCTATCTTTTTACCTTCTAAAAAAGAAGTAGCTGTTGCTTGTGGAGCCATTGGAACACCAATTTCATCCATCAACAAGCGAAACGCTTCTCTATTTTCTGTAATTTCAATTGCTTTGATATCAACACCGATGATTTGAACCCCATACTGTTCCCAAATCCCCATTTCATCACACTTAATAGCCAAATTGAGCGCTGTCTGTCCACCCATTGTAGGCAAAACAGCATCAATTTTATGCTTTTCTAAAATTTCTATGATGCTTTCGGGTTCCAAAGGCTTTAGGTAAACATTATCCGCAACAACTTTATCTGTCATAATCGTTGCTGGATTAGAGTTTATCAATGTTACTTCAATACCTTCTTCTCTTAGGGAACGTGCTGCTTGAGATCCAGAATAGTCAAACTCACATGCTTGACCGATAACGATGGGTCCACTACCGATGATTAATATGGACTTAATGGAATTGTTTTTGGGCATTTTATGCTCTTTTGAGTTTCAATTTAAATATCTTCAATCAAATTGAGCGCAAATTTAATTAAAAATTAGGAAGTTTTTATTGTTTTCTTCAGGAAGTTAGAAATTATTTAAATTCTCAACAAGAATAGCTGTTTTTCAATTCACTAACCATCCAAACCCCGATACTAAACCGTTATATCGAAGTGTTTATTTTTTAACAAAAAAATGTTTATTTGAAAAATATTCCTAGGTAAGTAATTTTCTGTTTGGAGTATTTATTTTTTTATTTACATTTGCATCAGGTTTAGTTGTAAAAGGTAGGTTAGGTTAGGTTTGAAAGGGGTAAAGCATGCGTTTTACCCCTTTTACTTTTTTAGTTTAATTCACATTCCAACGTGAATAATTCCCAATCAACTAACTAAATGACACGCGATTCTTAGCTAAATTTGTTTACGATAGTTTAATTTTACATTAAATGGCAGAAAACCAATACACAGAAGACAATATACGATCACTCGACTGGAAAGAGCACATCCGTTTAAGACCTGGAATGTATATCGGGAAACTTGGCGATGGAAGTTCTGCCGACGACGGTATCTACATCTTGGTCAAAGAGGTGATGGACAACTGTATCGATGAATTCGTCATGGGAAATGGTAAACGCATCGAAATCAAAATCAAAGATGGAAAAGTTTCTGTGAGAGATTACGGTCGTGGAATTCCCCTAGGTAAAGTTGTCGACGTTGTTTCTAAAATGAACACGGGAGGTAAGTATGACTCCAAAGCCTTCAAAAAATCTGTTGGTCTAAACGGTGTCGGAACAAAAGCTGTCAACGCACTTTCAAGTCATTTCATGGTTTATTCCGTTCGAGATGGTCAACTTAAAAAAGCTGAATTCGAACGTGGAAACCTACTTAAAGAATATGATCTTGAAGCAACGAATGAACAAAATGGTACTTATGTAGAGTTTATTCCAGACGAAACTATATTCAAAAAGTTTAGCTTCAAAACAGCATACCTCACAAAAATGATGTGGAATTACTGTTATCTCAATAGAGATTTAGTAATCAATTTCAATGGTGAGCGCATGCAATCTAAGTTTGGACTAAAAGATTTGCTTGAAGACAATATGGATGGAGACCCACTCTACCCGATTATTCACCTAGAGGGAGAAGATATCGAAGTTGCTTTCACGCATGGAAGAACTTATGGTGAAGATTACTACTCATTTGTAAACGGACAGCACACAACTCAAGGAGGAACACATCAAAGTGCCTTTCGTGAATCAGTAGCTAAAGTTATTCGCGATTTCTATGGCAAAAACTATGAAGCATCAGATATTCGTCAATCAATTGTTGCATCAATTGCTGTTAAAGTAATTGAGCCAGTATTTGAATCTCAAACAAAAACAAAACTTGGCTCACAGGAAATTGAACCTAATGGAAAATCTATGCGTGCATTTGTTAATGATTTCTTGAAAGAGAAATTAGACAATTATTTGCACCGTAATCCAGAAGTGGCGGAATTGCTTGAGAAAAAAATCAAACAATCTGAGCGCGAACGCAAGGAATTATCTGGAATTCGAAAAATTGCGCGTGATAGAGCTAAAAAAGCTTCTCTTCACAATAAAAAATTGCGCGATTGTAGAATTCACTTTACAGATACTAAAGACGAGAGACACGAGCAAACGACTTTATTCATTACCGAGGGAGACTCAGCAAGTGGATCTATTACGAAGTCGAGAGATGTCAACACACAAGCTGTTTTCTCGCTACGAGGAAAACCACTTAACAGTTATGGTTTAACGAAAAAAATTGTTTACGAAAACGAAGAGTTCAACTTACTTCAAGCCGCTTTGGATATTGAAGAGGATATGGACAACCTTCGATTCAATAAAATTGTAATCGCAACCGATGCTGATGTCGACGGTATGCATATCCGCATGTTGTTGCTTACATTCTTTTTACAATTTTTCCCTGACCTAGTTAAACGCAATCATGTTTATGTGCTTCAAACACCTTTATTCAGAGTTAGAAACAAGAAAGAAACAGTTTATTGCTACTCCGAAGAAGAGCGTTTAGATGCTATTGCACGACTTGGTAAAAATCCAGAAATCACACGATTCAAGGGGTTGGGAGAGATTTCACCTGATGAGTTTAAAAACTTCATTGGAGAAGAAATACGATTGGAGCCGGTAGTTCTTTCAAAAGAAGTTTCAATTGATACAATATTGTCTTACTACATGGGAAAAAACACACCAGAAAGACAAGACTTTATTATTGATAATTTACGTTCAGACGCTGTAATCGAAGGGGTTAAGGACGTAGAAGTTATTGCATAAAACCATTATTAAAGAAAGATGGCAGAAAACGAAGAGGAAAACGACAAGCAATTTGATGATCAAGATTCAAATCAAGATCAGGAAACAAATGATGCAGGAAATACCAGTTTTCCAAATTTACATTCCAAAAATTCAGATGAACCGATTGACAGTTCAATCATACCTGTAAATGGATTGTACGAAAATTGGTTTCTTGATTACGCTTCATATGTAATCTTAGAAAGAGCTGTTCCGTCTGTTCACGACGGTCTAAAACCAGTTCAACGAAGAATTCTGCATTCAATGAAAGAAATGGATGATGGACGCTACAACAAGGTTGCCAACATCATCGGAAACACCATGAAATATCACCCACATGGAGATGCTTCTATTGGGGATGCACTTGTACAACTCGGTCAAAAAGATTTATTAATCGACTGTCAAGGAAACTGGGGGAATACACTAACTGGTGATGGAGCAGCTGCTCCTCGTTACATCGAAGCTCGTTTAACAAAGTTTGCAAACCACGTTGTATTCAATCCCAAAACCACAAATTGGTTGAAAAGTTACGACGGTAGAAATAATGAACCAGAACAATTACCGGTTAAATTCCCGCTACTTCTTGCTCAAGGTGCTGAAGGAATTGCAGTTGGTATGGCATGCAAAATTTTACCTCACAACTTTAATGAACTAATCGACGGTTCAATTAATATCTTAAGAGGTAAAAAAGTTGAGATTTTTCCTGATTTCCCGAATGGAGGAATGGCAGACTTTTCAAACTACAACGATGGACTTCGCGGTGGAAAGGTACGTTTGAGAGCTAAAATCAAAAAGGAAGATTCAAAAACACTTGTTATCAACGAAATTCCGATTGGAACAACAACTTCTTTAATTGATTCAATCTTAAAAGCGAACGATAAAGGGAAAATTAAGATCAAAAAAATTGAAGATAACACAGCCGCAACAGCTGAAATTATCATTCACTTAGCTCCTGGTGTTTCACCTGACAAAACAATTGATGCATTATACGCATTTACAGATTGTGAAGTCTCAATTTCACCGAATGCTTCTATCATTGATGGAGATAAACCGCGATTTATTGGAGTTAGTGAAATCCTAAAAATCAACACAAACAATACTGTCAATTTATTAAAACGTGAGCTAGAAATTCGATTAGATGAATTAGAGAGACAATGGCACTTTTCAACTTTGGAAAAGATCTTCATCAACGAAGAAATGTACATTGACTTCAAACACTATTCAGACAGAGAATCGCTCTATGCATATTTGTACAAGTCTTTCGAACCGTTTAAAAAACTATTGATTCGCGATATCGTTGACGAAGATTTGCAAAAATTGACGCAAATACCAATGATTCGTATCACGCGCTTCGACTCAACAAAAGCAGATGATTTAATTACCCGTATCGAAGAGGAAATCAAAGAAATTAAACATCATTTAGACAACCTCATCGAATATGCAATTGACTATTTCAAAGACTTGAAAAAACGCTTTGGTGAAGGTCGCGAACGTAAAACTGAAATCAAAACATTCGATTCAATTAACGCAACGAAAGTTATCATTGCTAACAAAAAATTGTATGTCGACTACGATGAAGGTTTTATCGGTCATGGTTTGAAAAAAGCTGAATATATTGCTGATTGTTCGGAAATCGACGACATCATTGTATTCTTTGCGTCAGGAAAAATGATGGTAACAAAAGTCAGCGATAAAAAATTCGTTGGAAAGGGTATCGTTTATGCCAACGTTTGGAAAAAAGGCGACAAACGTACGATTTACCATATGATGTATCAAGATGGAATTGGAGGTCCGACAATGATGAAACGCTTCACTGTTGATTCAATTACTCGAGATACTGAGTACGATTTAACAAGAGGAACTAAAGGTTCAAAATTGCTTTATTTCTCTGTACATCCGAATGGAGAAAGAGAAATTGTTACGGTGATTTTAAGACCACGACCACATATCAAACGTTTGAGATTTGATATTGATTTTGGTGCACTATTGATCAAAGGTCGTGGTGCAGCTGGTAACCGTGTCACAAAAGAAATTGTTCAAAAAATCGTCCAAAAAGAGGTTGGTGGTTCAACACTAGCTGCAAGAAAAATCTGGTATGATGAAATTGTTGGACGTCTAAATGATGAAGGAAGAGGAAAATACCTTGGTCAATTTAAAGGGAACGACAAAATTTTGACACTCTACAAATCAGGAGAATACCGTTTGTCTGGCTTTGATTTGGCTACACATTTTGATGAAGACATGATACACATCGAAAAATGGATTCCGAATCGACCAATTTCAGCTGTTTATTATGACGCTGATAAAGACTTACACTTCGTAAAACGTTTCTTATGCGAAGTAACAATTGATAAGAAAGTTTCTTTCATCAGTGAGTCAGAAGGTTCTTACTTAGATTTAGTTTCTACAGCTTATCGTCCAAAGGCTAGAATTATCTACAACAAGTTATTGAAGGCAACGAAAAATTTACCTGATACGATTATTGAAATTGCAGATTTCATCGATGTAAAAGGACTTAAAGCACAAGGAAATCAATTAACTAAATTGAAAATCAAAGAGGTATTGTACGAAATTCCAGAAGAAGGTGAAGAACCTTGGCCAGAAGATGTTGAAACAACAACTCAAGAATCAGAAGCTGAAAGTGAAGAAGCAGCTTTGAATACAGCTGATGGAGAAGCACCTACAATGGAATGGGATTTATCAAAAGACGAAGATGATCAACCAACGTTGTTCTAAAGCATAAAAAAAGTGGATTCAATGAGTCCACTTTTTTATTTTATTAAATCATTCTTTCAAAATTGAATCTCGCTTAGGGGGAAAAAAGAAATGCATCGGTTTTCTCTTGAAATGTCTCCAAATAGAAATTGTAACCAAACGCAATTCATAAAATGGAATATCACGTGATCTAAATGCTAAAACAAGCGATAAAGAAAAACTCACGATGAAGTTAACCAAACCAATTATTCCAATTCCAATAACTCCCCAAACGATCATGTCTGTTGCAAGGCGAAAATCTGCTCCATACATTCCTAATGCCAAATTTCCACTCGCAAAGGTGATGTGTCGAATATCTAAATTCAACCCAACAAACGCTCCAATAGAAGCAACACTTCCCATTAGAATACCAAACCAAAAGTTAGAAATAAT
>DATGOZ010000198.1:0-6798 GCA_035305395.1 Taishania sp.
TTTTGCTGATCTTTATGAAGTCTCAAAAAGAACAATTCAAAGCTGGCTTGAACAATTGGAAGTCTTAGGATTTATTCAAATTGAATATGGTGATGACATCACAAAACATGATCGAAAAATAAGACTTTGCGATACTTTCAAAAATGTTATACCCATGAAGAAAACTTCACCCCCCCATGAAGAAAACTTCACCCATAATAGAAAACCTAATACTTCTTCTCTAAGTACTTATAATACTACCTTACCTCCCTCCAAAAAAATCAGGAAAAATAAGGTTCAAGGTGAGGTGGTCTTTCCTAAAGAAAAAACAGAAAAAATTCCAAAGAAAATTTATGAATGCCTTGAAAAAATCGCTATCTCTCAGAATTCCAAAGAACGCCTAACCGAGCAATATTCCGAAGAAGTTGTAAAAAAATCTTTAAGACATGTCACACATCCTAAATTCAAAGTAAAAGATTCTTTTGAGGGTTCAATCTTTTATTTTTCAAAAGAAGCTTACAATGGAAATCCCTTAAATCCTACCAAGGAAATGCGCGAGCATGATGCTGTGAAAATTCTAGAAAGAAAAGAAGAGCTTCGCTTATACCTAAAGCATCATAGTCAGGTACTTAGGAGTTCAATTTCTAAATGGGCGATTCAAAATGGTCATAAATGGCAGGAAATTACCCCTGAAGTCCACGAACAATTTATTGAGTTTAAGAATCCTCGAACAGAAAAACCTGAAAAAATATATTTTGATAACCCAAGCTTTAAAGAGCAATGCAGATCATTCATGCGAAAACTAGAAATCGAAATCCCTGACTGGTGGAAATAAAAAAAATGAATTTAACGGGTAAAGCAATTATTACCGATGAAGACCCCGAATTTAATGTTTATCATCTCTTGCAGGATTATGCAAATGCTAATCCTGAATTTGACTGCAAATTTTTAAATTCCATAGAGAAAATGATAGAAAGAGATGGGAAAATATCAGGAAATCAATTAAACGTTTTAATTAAACAATTTAACAAATTAAATTTAGGTTCCAATGAGTGAGCGAATGACCGTGACTTACCTAAACGTGTCCGATAAACCAGGTAGCATTGTTTGCACGATGGGAATGCACATCATCAGCATGGATTTCTACATGGCTAAATTGCTCTTGATTCGCAGAAAAGATGGAGGGCTGTATATTGCCTATCCTAACGAAAAATACATCTCAAACAAGACAGGACGTGAGGAATTTTCAAACTACTTCTGGTTTGGCAAAAAAACAGCCGATTTTTTCCAAATTGAAGGATTTAAAGCGATCCAAGCTTTCTGCCAACAAAAAGGAATTCCAGATCCAACGAATGGACAATCCCCTGCTTTAAAAAATCCTGCACCTTCCGCATTTGAAGTTTGACAAAAAGAACCAGAACCTCTTATTGTATGTCTGTCATACAATAAGAGGAAGCTGTGAGGAAGAAAATAGGAAAAAATGAAGTTGTGACTTTTAAATGCCCTTGCGCTTTAGTTATTCACTTAAAAAATATAGCCATGTCCTGCACTCGACAAACAGGAAAACTTTATACGCTAAGTGACCTGATTCGCGACACTTTGCGCCAAGTCTTCCCCGAACCAAAACAACTCGATTTTACTGAGGATTTAGATGTGGTTCAAAACAAAAGAAATTCTTCCTCCACAAAAGATTCGTGTAATGGCGAAAAACCCATTTCATGAAGCCATCTCTTGGATTGATGGAGTAAATGAACTTGGAAAACCAAGATGGTTCCATGATTCATGGGAACATGCAGATGATTTTGTCACGGAATGGAGGTATTTGAATGAAGAAGTTTAGAATTCAATTAATGAAAAATGTTTATACAACCGAAGAAATTAAAGCTCCAGATCAAGAAACTGCTTTAAGAGTGGTTGAGGATATGATTGAAAATGGAATCGATGAATTTTCAATCGAAGAAGAAGATTGGCAAATAGATAGCATAGAGGAGATTAATGATGATTGAACAGCTTGATAATCCTAATCATCAATTAACAATTAATCTTTCAAATGAGGTTTTAGATCTTTTGTACGATAAGATTAAAGATGGAAAATACTCGCATCAAAATTTAATGCTAAATGTTTTGACTATAGCAATTTTTCGTGTAGTTTATCCTGCCATTAAAGAAGAGAGTGAAAATGAATTTATCATAAATCTATCCAAAACCTTGAAGGCTAATTTCAGAGCCAATCGCGAGCGTGATCGTGAAAACTGAACAAGCACCTCACGAAAAGTTAACCGATGAAGAAATAAAAAAAGAAATCGAAAAACTTTTAAGCAATCATCTTAAATTAAAACAAAGATGGAATGCTTCTGACTGGGAAGTTCATGAATTTGATGAATTTATGAAAATTCAAGAACAAATGATTTTTAAATTGAGACGACATTTTTCCCCTGAATTTACCAGCATTATGAAAGTTTCACTTAAAGAACTATCGGAAATGATGTCATATCCAGAGCATCCTCCAATGGATTTAACTGTCCCTGGAAGATCCACGGATCAAAATAAATTTTTATCAGAACCCAGAAGAATGACGAGGCCATATGAACGGAAAGATTGAAGAATACATTTATGTGCCTGTGATTATTACACAATGCGGAACTATCGAGTCATCTATTGCTCCTGGCTTATGTGAAGGGGGAAGTTATTTTTTTGAAATGGAAAGGCTGGCTAAGCATATGCTCACAGAGGTTATGTCGCATCCAAGCACAAGTGGAGGCGAAGGGAAGCTGATTAAATATAAGAGAGTGGAATAATGGAAATATGCGCTCTCATATCATTAGTTGGAATGGTTTTGGGTTTTAGACTTGGTAGATATGTCAGAAATATCGAAGAAAAACTTAAAATGGGCGATATGACTCATTCCTGCAAACCTCATCATTGCAATAAAAGAGGGGTTAGTTGTGTTTGTTTAGAACGACCTAACGGCGAGTTTTGGGTAAAAGAATATGAAAATGGCAAACAAAAAGAAGGCCGCACCTATCAAGTCAATTTCTGTCCTTGGTGTGGTGTGAAGGCTGAAATTAAATATTATGGAGAATGATGAATCAGCAAAGTTTGACTTTAGCCGACAAGGTGAATTTATATGCGATACTGGCTTGCTGTCTTATTGGTTATAGATATGATTTGGCTATCTTTTACAATTTTGCAATTGGATTTGCTGTTGGAGCTGTAATCTCTAACGGCCTTTTTATTCGTTTGGATTATCTGATTGCAAAAAGGAATGCAGAAGCAGCTTGGAAAAAAGCTGAAGAAACAGAAAATGAATTAAAAGAAAAATTGGATGAAAAATGGAGAGTAAGTGAACGCAGTTGATTTTTTTGAGCAAAAGCTTGAACACATAAAACCCAGGTTAAACGAAGACGAACTTTTGCACATCCAGGCATTGATTAATTATGCTCGAAATTTAGCAGACGATTCTTTTCCTCATCACAATCCTGTAGGTAAAGAGGAACTGATTAACAAGGCATATCTATTTTCTAAAAAAAAACATGGAAATCAATTAGATGATGAAGGTAAAAATTACTTTACTTTCCACGTCTACCGTGTTTATCGATGCCTTGAATGCCTTGTACCAGGAGAATATGAGCTTCTTTGTGCTGCTCTTTTGCATGATACTATTGAAGACACTGAAACTACCTATGCAGAACTAGTCAAAGAATTCGGCAAAGATATTGCCGAACTTGTCAATGAAGTTACTCATGAAGGGAAGCCAGATGAGAAGGGCTTTTTCTTTCCCCGATTACATTCTAAACGTGGAATTATGCTTAAGTTTGCTGATCGGCTTTCAAATCTATCTAGGATGAATTCTTGGAATATTAAACGTGCTGAGCAATATCTCAGAAAGAGCAAATTTTGGAGGAGTGAATGACACAACTCGATTTTGAACAAATTCAATTAATGAAGCGTTCTTACGATGTTAATGGAGTAAAATACTCTATCTATAATGAAAATAACAGATTTCATGGCACACCTATTCCAGAAGGGTATGAAGCTGTTTATATACCAAAAGATGAATGGGGTATACCTGACTCATTACAATTAAAAAGGAAGACCGATGAAAAACTGGAATCAAAGTAAACTTTTAAAGTGGGCACTAATTTTTATTTTTTTAACTTTTGCTTTGTTCTCATTTTTAAAAGATAAAGGATATTGCGAAGAAGTTGAATGTGAATATATAGAGCCAGGTAAGGAATTTAATTATGAATTCCCTAACCCTCCAATTCCAATTGAAGATGAGTATTTATTTCAATATCCTACTGTAACTTTCCTTGCAAAATCAATAAATATTCAATCTTACGAATGCCGCAGTAATTATCAGGCAAAGCCTGGACGCAGTTCGCCACCTTCTGCAAGTCAGCGTCAAAAATGGCAAGATGAATATGATATGCACCATTTTAATGGCGTAAGAACGTATAACGATGCGTATAATCGTGTCTGGTTTCTCCCTAATCTTACGTTAAGACAACTTGGTCGTGATGCTTGGGTCGCAGCTTGTGCAATGGCTGGAACAAAGACCCCTGGGCAAGCCTTAGTTATGGCTTTTGCTACAATGCTCTCACAGTATGGCCTTCACTGTTTGGATGAATGGGATTACATTGCCGATAAATTATATTGGGCTGAATACCATTTTGGACAATGCGCTCATTACGCAAGCTTATTACATTCCTAAGATGGAGATTAATTATAATGTCAGAATTGGATATGTTAATTACAAAAATATTTTCTGAGCATAAAGACAAAATCATAGACCTGGTGATAAATCAGGTTTTAGAGGATGTTATGGATATTGTTATAGACGAATTTTATAAACAATCTCCTCAAACTCCCCTTTTATCAAGTCACAGAGAATTACTTGAAAAAGTCATAAAAAGACTTAGACCAAAAGAACTGTCACCATTACATGAGGATTATGTGGATCACAAATGGAAAAAATAAAACAAAGAAATTTGGATACGTATGAAGACTAAGATTAATTTATGCCATATTTGCCGCAGCAAAATTGATAGCGGAAAGATCTGTGATAAATGTAAAAAAACAGCAAAAGAAGAATCCGTACAAATGAGAAAAAACGTTGAGGAGGCTTTGCAGAATGAAAAATGAAGTAATAGTCACGATTTTTCACTACAAAGATGACAAGGGATGGGAACATGAAAAGCGAGTTGAAGGCGACATAATTCATCATAAAGTCTATCGAATTCCAAAGAAATCAAGCATGGGAAAAACACCTCTGCTTAATAATGAATCACCAGAGCTGCCTAAGCAATTAGAAACTTATGAATTTGATTTTATCAAAGAATCTTTCGAACACTTTTCTTTGAATTATTATATCAAGCATTTTTACTACGAAATGAGGTGAATAAAGATGAAGTTTGAATATAAATTTATTAAAATTGAAGATGAAGACGATGAGTTTGAGTATTGCAATACATGTCGATGCCCTGCTCCTTTATGCGAATTTGATAATCCAGATTGGAAAAAAAAGAAAGAAACTCCCAGAGTTCTTTTGTGTGAAATCTGTTCTTCAACCAATCTAGGATCAGAAATTCGTTCCCATAATGAAGCAGTTTCCCCTTTAGCATTAGCTCAGACATTAAACTTTGTTTTAGATAAAATTTCTATGATGGTGCAAAATGGGAAACAGAGCTGAATGTCCAGTTTGCAAAAGGTGTAATTCCGATGTCTATAGGGCTTTGCATTATGATTGCAGTCCCTGTCCATATTGCCAAGCTCCACATGAGGTTTTGACCAACTGGGCTAACCTGAGCGAAGAACTGGAAGAATTGCAATCCAAAAGAATCAACAAAGACCTTATGGATCTAGTCAAAGAAGTGCGTACTGAAAACGCTACTTTAAAAACAAAATTATCTAGACTGGAAAGGGTTTTGGGCTATGATGACACTGTTGTAAAACCAATACTTGACGCTATTAAAATCCTAAATAATGAGGAAGTCGAAGATGAGTGAAAGCAGTGATACCCCAACAAAAAGAGTTTCAATAAAGTTCCTTTTCAAAAATGAAGTGGAACATACATACGTCTTGATGGTTCCAAATGATGACATAGGAACTCTTCAGGACTTTCTTATAAAAGGTGCAAAGAACGATTGGATTCTTATTCCTGACTCCCAAGAAAAAGGTCGATTCTGCTTGGTAAAAACAGAGGAAGTTGTCTGTATCCAGACCACAATGTGAGCAAGTCAAAAGCGAGGGGGAAATCCCCCTCCCCTCTTATTAAGCAATAGCTGCACCATCTTGAAAACCGCATTCCCACATCATTAATGGAACTGCACCTGCTGTGCCTGTATCTTCTAAAAAATAGAAGAATGGCATTACAATAAGTCCATTAATAAATGAATATGCTGCTGTTACAGTAGGCGCACTACCATCGATTCGATATGTCACAGCCCCTGCTGCGTCCACATCGATCTGTAGAGTATGAGTCTCTGTATCCAACCAGTTATCAGTCGTGTCTGTGCTGACTGTAGCTGCTGACGCCAGAATTGTTTCAATGGTGATGTTTCCTGCAATTACATTTAAGACTGCCATATTGGCATAGTCATCAATGTTAGCCTGATTGGCCGCGACTTGTCGAAAACCGACTGCGCAGTCATCTGTGCCCGAAACATCGGCAATAGAAAATCTTGCTCTCAAAAAGAAAGCTGGATCTGTGCCGATAATAAAGGCTGTTGGCTGGCTTGCTAGAATACCGTGATTCAACTCCAGACCATCATTGGCTGTAGCATCCATAGAACCCATGTCTAGCCCAGAGGCTGTGAT
>DATGOZ010000199.1:0-3842 GCA_035305395.1 Taishania sp.
CAGAAAGTATAATTTTAGTCTTATCAGGATTAATCGTTGCTCCAGTGATAAGTCCTCGAACATTCAAACTTCCCATTTTTTGGGCTACGTGCTTTCCTGGGGTGGTTGGGATTTTATACAAACTGGTTTGTGTTGATTTCCATTCTTTTGTGAATAGATAAATATTGCTGTCGTGGATGATAAAAGCTTCACAATCAAAATTTGTTCTGTTGCTTTTTTGAATACTAAAATCTGTTTGTTCTGGATAATGAAATTGAATGGTGTCAATTGTTAGATCTGATTTTCTGATTTTGAAAAACATCAAGTTTTGTCGATTGCCTTTTCCATTGTTGCCAAAGTCTCCAAGAAAGTAATACAAGGAGTCTTGTTGTGTTTCTTCCCAATCAACAACTTTGAGCTTGTTGAATTCGACTATTTGTTCAATGGAGCCTGTGTTAAGGTTGATTCCATACAATCGATTATCTTTATCGTCGTTATTGGACCACAATAATCGATTGTCGTAATAAAGACTAGAAGTTTCCTTTAATGTACTGTCTAAAGGAACGGTAGAAATATCCTTTTTATCAATGGAAATAGCTTTAAGTTTTTCGTTTGTTTGACTATGAATTTCAAGGGAAAAAAGAAAGAAACTGAGAATAATCAATGTTATTATTTGTCTTTTGTTGTGTTTTTCAAAAAGTTGGATTCTTAATTTGCTTAACATGAATATTGTGTATTTGTTTCTGTATTAGTTTGTTCGGTGAAAATACGAATTTCATAAGATATAGATTAGATGAATTAATGTTGATTTTTTTGATTTTTGTTTGCAGATTCGAATTTTGTGTGTATATTTGCAGACGCTAATCCGAACGAGGGTTACTAAAAAACGAAATAATTTATTCAAGATACATCGCGGGGTGGAGCAGTTGGTAGCTCGTTGGGCTCATAACCCAAAGGTCGCACGTTCGAGTCGTGTCCCCGCAACTAAGAAAGGTCAGCAGTTTTGTTGACCTTTTTTTATGGTTCAAATTGTTATTTTTCTTTTTTAAATAGACCTACAACCAAAAGTAAGGTAATCGTTCCGAATCCTCCCAGAAATAAATACCAGAAAATGCGTATGTAAGGAGGTTTAAACTCCAATTCCACATGATTGATTCCTAATTTTAGAGGAATTCCGATGTAGTTTTCATTGATCTTTAAAATTTCAGATTCGACATTGTTAATCTTTGCCTTCCAATGTGGATAGAAGTTTTGGTTGAAAACGATAAGTTCACATGAATCATTTATTACATTAAAAACAATTGAATTTGGAGTGAATGTTGAGATTTTAATGGAAGATGTGTCTATATGATTCAGGTTGATTGTCGATGCTGATTCAAATGTAGTCTGAAATAGAATAGGGAATTGATAAAAAATTGTGTCATATCCTTTTGCATGAGCAATTTGCTGTGTAAGAAGTGTGTAAGGACTGTGACCATCGTGTGATGGAGTTTTTCTATAGATAGGTAAGTTACGCCACAAATAAGAAAATTCAGGTTGATAGGTCGCATTTGCGTGCTGCGACATTGGTTTTAGGTCTGGAATGGGATATTTTTCTGGTTTCAAATCAATTCCACTTGAAGAAATGTTTACAGGAATACTTGATGAAACTGTTGCATCACGTTGGAAGTAGGTTGCGCTGCAAATTTCAAGAATACAAACGAGTATTAGTGTTGTGTTGAAGTATTTTGAAAATTTGTAGTAAACAAGAATGAGGATAGAAATTAGTCCGAGTAAAAGGAGGAGTTGAAACAGGGCAAATTCAACCATACCAGCTGTGTGGCAAAAATGTTTTGGTCCAACAGTTACGATTTCTTTGAATCGCCATCTTTCAGCGATTGTCATGAGATAAATACAAGCAAAGAGAATTAATCCAGAGCTGATTAATAAACCTTTAAATGCAATCTTTTTGTAATGCTCTTCTCGAACAATTTGTTTGAATGCATATCCTGCGCTTAGAATTAAGAAGAAATCACCAAAAAGTCGGAATAAACTTGGAAAACGAAATGTATCCATCAGAGGGAAGATGGAGATCCATTTTCTGAGAGGTAAATCGTTACCTAAAGCGATACAGAAAAAGAGAATTGCGGCAAGTAAATTTGCGAGAATTTGTTTGTCGGTTTGCTTTGCAAAGATTTGCGAAAGGGTAATAATTAATAGGATAGCACCAATATAGACACTGATCATTGAAAAATCAAATCCCCAAAAATCTGTATTGTTTTTTGATGTTGCAAAAGGAGTGAAGAATGTGTAAAAAGATTGTGGAGTTAAAGATCCTACGAGATAATTCCATTTATTTTCTAATGTTGTTAAAGAACCTCCTCTATTTGTATGTGCAGCCATGTCGAATGAAGCATATACAACAATTCCTGCAATTGACATAAAAAGTATGAGAAACAGTACAATCTGTTTGTAAGGAATTGTTTGTTGTAGCTTGTCAGTATGTTTCCGTTGATCGATTATCTTTTTGATTAATAGAAACAACAAGATGTAGCAGGTGATAAAAAAGAAAGCAGGATATCCACCTGATAATTGAAAGAATAAAAAGAGTGCAAAAAGCGCTGTATCTTTTGTATTTCCAGCAAAACTTTTATCAAAAGACCTTAGGATCCACGGTAACCAAGATGCCGCAACAACCCAACCAATGTGTTGCGCGTTTGAAATAAAGACACCTGAGAACATGAAAGAGCAACCTAGTAAAATGGCAATCAAATTATTTTCAACGCGATTTTTGGTGTAGTAGTACATTCCAGTTCCGCCAATGAAGAGATGCAAGAGGTATTCTAATTGTGTACTGTAAGAATTATAACCGTTTGTAAGAAGTGAAATGAACCAGCTGATTGGATACCAGGTTCCAGGGTCTCCCATTTGAGGAAATCCACCATTCATACTTGGGTTCCATAAGGGGAGAAAGCCTTCTTTTAATGCTTCAGTAACATAAAATTTCCATGGAAGGTACAAATCCATAGCATCCCATTTCATCGAATAGCTTCCTTTAATTAAAGGAAAGAAAAGTATGACGATGAGTGCTAGATAGATAGTCAAAGCACCTTTTTGAGAACAAAAGAAGTTTTTCAAATTCCGAGTTTTAGTTCAAAGCAAATATACAATTATCAATTTATTATTGGTTAAATAGGATGAACCAACAAGGAACACAACAGTATGTTATTATTTCATAAAACTTTTCTCGTTGGAGAAACAAAGTAGAATTTACTCCCAAAAACGCCATTATTTTAACTATCTTTGTCGATTATTTTATTAGAATGGCACATAAGTCTGGTTTCGTAAATATTGTTGGAAGTCCAAATGTTGGAAAATCCACCTTGATGAATCAATTGGTGGGTGAGAAGTTGTCTATTGTTACGTCCAAGGCACAAACAACTCGTCATCGCATTTTAGGTATCGTGAATGATGAGAATTATCAAATTGTTTTTTCTGATACTCCAGGTGTGGTAAATGCAGCATATAAGTTGCATGAACAAATGATGAGTTATGTAAATACCTCTATTCAAGATGCAGATGTATTACTGTTTATTACAGACATGCACGAAACAGAGATGAATCACAAAGAAACGTTGGAAAGGATTGCAAAATTACAGATTCCCGTTTTGTGTTTAATCAATAAAGTAGATTTAGGTGATCAGCAAAAAGTAATTCAACGTGTTGAATACTGGCAATCAAAACTTTCAAATGCGATTGTTTTTCCGATTTCAGCTTTACATAAATTCAACGTTGATGCCGTTTGGGAAAAAATTTTGGAATTAGTTCCTGAATCTCCTGCATATTTCGATAAAGAGTCATTGTCGGATCGACCAATGCGCTTT
>DATGOZ010000200.1:0-3620 GCA_035305395.1 Taishania sp.
TTTTGCTGATATATTTTGCTGGAATTCTCCTCTTTTTTAGGAGAAAATTAGATCGATCGGCAGTCAATTTGCTTGTAGGATTAGCTGTATTTTGTCTAATTTTGTCTTTAATTGTTGGTCTTACTACACCAGTAGTCGGAGCGTTGGTTCGCTACAAGGTACCTATTCAGGTTGCTGTGATGCTAATTGCTTTGATTGTGTTTAATCCTCAAAAAATTAAAAGAGTATGAAAGGATATGTTCTAATTACAGGTGCAACTTCAGGATTTGGAGAAGCTTGTGCAGATAAATTTGCATCAAATGGTTATCCTGTTATCATTACTGGTAGAAGAAAGGAAAGACTTGAATTAGTAAAGTCGAATTTAGCGAAGTACAATGTGGATGTAATTCCTTTGTGTTTTGACGTTCGTTCTCAAGCTGAGGTTGATTCTGCTTTTGATTTGATACCAGATGAGGTGAAAAAGCAAATTGCTATTTTGATTAATAACGCTGGACTTGCAGCAGGAAGAGATCCAATTGACAAAGGTTCTGTAGCCGATTGGGAACAAATGATCGATACAAATATCAAAGGATTGTTGTATGTGACGCGTAATGTTGTACCATATATGCAAGCAAACAAAGCGGGACATATTATCAACTTAGGTAGTATTGCAGGTAAGGAAGTTTATCCGATGGGGAATGTTTATTGTGCAACAAAGCATGCAGTTGATGCATTGTCTCGTTCGATGCGCATTGATTTAGTTGCTGATAATATCAAGGTAACGAATATTGCTCCAGGTGCTGCTGAAACAGAGTTTTCACTTGTGCGATTTAAAGGCGATCAAGAAAAAGCAGATGCTACCTATGCAGGGTTTGAACCATTAGTTGCTGAAGATATTGCAGAAACCATTTATTTCGTTGCAACAACGCCGAAACATGTAACGATTAACGATTTGGTGATTATGCCAACAGCTCAGGCCAATGCAACCATTTTTCATCGTAAATAATAATATGATTATAATAAAAACGTCGACTTTCGGGTCGACGTTTTTGTATATTCTTCATTCAAAATTCTCTATTCTTTATTTCCTTTAGCATAATCCGCTAAGAATTGCTCTAGTCCTTTGTCTGTCAATGGGTGATTTGCCAAAGCTTGAATTGCTTTTAATGGTGCAGTCATAACGTCAGCACCGATTTCAGCACAGTGAATAATATGCATTGGATGTCTTACTGATGCTGCTAAGATTTCTGTATTGAACATATAATTGTCATAGATGCGTCTGATTTGAGCAATCAATTCCAATCCGTCATAAGAAATATCATCCAATCTTCCTAAGAAAGGAGAGATGTAAGTAGCACCTGCTTTTGCAGCCAATAGAGCTTGACCAGCAGAAAAAATCAAGGTGCAATTTGTTTTAATTCCTTTTGAAGAGAAATATTTTATTGCCTTAATTCCTTCAGGAATCATTGGGATTTTAACTACAATGTTTTTGTGCAATTTCGCTAATTCCTCACCTTCCTTGATCATACCTTCGTAATCTGTTGCAATTACTTCGGCAGAAACTGGTCCATCAACAATATTACAAATTTCAACGTAGTGATTTAAGATGTTTTCGGCTCCAGTAATTCCTTCTTTTGCCATCAAAGACGGATTTGTCGTTACCCCATCCAAAATTCCTAAGTTATTTGCTTCTTTAATCTCATTTAGATTAGCAGTATCAATAAAAAATTTCATGCGTTTGTTTTTATGTTTGGTAAGACAAAATTATGCAATCTTTACCGATTTAGGTAGTTGTTTTTTTGATTAATTCTAAATAGAGGATGAAGTATTTTAAAGATAACACGAAGTGATTTTTTGTGATTTAAACGGATAGCAAGCGATTTGGGAGAAATTCATTCATTTTTTGTTCAATAAGAATGAATTTAAACGTTAAAAAATATTCGAAAAAACGTGAGCCATTCATTTTAGAATGAATGAAAAAAATGTACTTTTGCGCTGCATTTTAGCTACTAGAAATCCTCATCGTTTTTTTGAGGTTTTGCAGCATATAAAATTTAATAAATAGCAAAAGTTAACAGCGAAAGGTTCAATTATGAGTATTTACAATGAATACCTTCAAGAAATTGAAGAAAGAAAAGCACAAGGTTTACATCCAAAACCAATTGATGGTGCTGAATTGTTAAGTGAAATCATCGAGCAAATCAAAGATTCAGCGAATCCACACAGAGAAGATTCAATCAAATTTTTTGTTTACAACACACTACCAGGTACAACACCTGCAGCTGGTGTAAAAGCAAAATTTTTAAAAGAAATTATCTTAGGTGAGGCTACAGTAGCTGAAATTTCTCAAGATTTTGCATTCGAATTATTGTCGCACATGAAAGGAGGTCCTTCAATCGGTGTATTGTTGGATTTAGCTTTAGGAAACGAAGCAATAGTTGCACAGAAGGCAGCAGACGTTCTGAAAACACAAGTATTCTTGTACGATGCAGATACAAAACGTTTGGCTGATGCTTACAAAGCTGGAAACGCAATCGCAAAAGATATTCTTGAAAGCTATGCAAAAGCAGAGTTCTTCACAAAATTACCTGAAGTTCCAGAAGAAATTAAAGTGGTAACTTATATCGCTGCTGAAGGGGATATTTCAACTGACTTATTGTCGCCAGGAAACCAAGCTCACTCTCGTTCTGACCGTGAATTGCATGGAAAATGCATGATCACTCCGGAAGCACAAGCTGAGATCACTGCAATGAAAGCAGCACACCCTGACAAGCAAGTGATGTTGATTGCTGAAAAAGGAACAATGGGAGTAGGTTCTTCTCGTATGTCTGGAGTAAACAACGTAGCACTTTGGACAGGTAAACAAGCTTCTCCATATGTGCCTTTCGTAAATATCGCGCCTATCGTTGCAGGAACAAACGGTATCTCTCCAATCTTCTTAACGACAGTTGACGTTACTGGTGGTATCGGTATTGACTTGAAAAACTGGGTGAAGAAAGTGGACAAAAACGGAAATGTTGTTCGTAACGAAAATGGTGATATTGTATTAGAACAAGCTTACTCTGTATCAACAGGAACTGTTCTAACAATCAATACAAAGACGAAAAAATTATACAACGGTGACCAAGAATTGATCGACATTTCTCGTTCATTGACTCCACAAAAAATGGAATTCATCAAAGCAGGTGGTTCTTATGCTGTTGTGTTTGGTAAGAAAATCCAAACATTTGCTGCTGAAACATTAGGAATCACTGCTCCAACAGTTTTTGCTCCTTCTAAAGAAGTTTCTATTGAGGGACAAGGATTGACTGCGGTTGAGAAGATTTTCAACCAAAATGCAGTTGGTGTAGCTCCTGGAAAAGTGTTACACGCTGGTTCAGATGTTCGCGTGAAAGTAAACATCGTAGGTTCTCAAGATACAACAGGTTTGATGACGGCTCAAGAGTTGGAATCAATGGCTGCAACAGTTATTTCTCCAACAGTTGACGGAGCTTACCAATCAGGATGTCACACTGCTTCAGTTTGGGACAAAAAAGCACAAGCGAATATCCCGAAATTGATGAAGTTTATGAACGATTTTGGAGTAATCACTGCTCGCGACCCTAAAGGAGTTTATCACTCCATGACAGATGTTATCCACA
>DATGOZ010000201.1:0-4549 GCA_035305395.1 Taishania sp.
AACTACCTTTTCGTATTCTCTTATGAACTTGATTGAAGCAAATTTAGGCATAGTTTAGTTAGTTTACAAAAAAAGTTCACTTTTTAATGAACTTTGTATTTTTTTAGCATTCGATTAATGAATATACTAAAAAATAAAAAACGAATAATCAATACATTGATGAATTATATTAAATTCATCATTCTCATTAGATTCTCAAATCTGCGTATGAAACTTTCTTTTAATAATTTTTGTTGGATCCTTCTAATTTGTTTTTCTTCAATTTCGCTGTTGTCCCAAAAAGAAATTCCAATCTATCTCCCCAATGTGAGCTTGTTTTATCAAGGGTTTGATAATGCCGTTCATCTAGGTGTAACTAAAAGAAAGGCTAAAAAATTAAAATTAGTTTGCGACTCTTGCGACACCGTTCGACAAAGCATGAACGAACCAACCAAATGAATGGTTACTTCGATCAAATAAGCTGGGTGATACAAAAATCTCTGTGATTGACAAGAAGGGGAGAATAATGTCTGAGAAGGTTTTCTATACCCTGCCGATTGGTAAACCGTTAGTTTACTTAGATGGTGTTGCATCAAATGAAAGCATTCAGGTTATTCCGAATGAAATTTCTTTAAAACTCCCTTCATCAATTCCAATCTCGATGGGATTTGTAGTAACAAAATGGTCAATAGAAATCAACGGACAAAATATGGAAGGAACTTCCAGTAAACTTTCAGAGAAAGCAAAGATGTTACTTCAAGCACAACAAAAAGGCTTTTTGAAGCTATGATTAGAATACATGGATGCTACTGGAAAGCATACACTCAAGGAAATTTTTGAGTTGCAATTGGATTGAGTTTTGAATGTTAAGTTATCTCAAGTTGAGATTTTATGCGGTATGCAAAGATAAATCTCGAAATTACATTCATTCTTAATTACTATCTTTGTGCTCAACCTTCATCATTCATCCTTCATAATTCAACATTCCAATGAAACACATTTTCTTTCTAACTATTACTTGCATTTTAGGTCAGTTTGTCTTAGGTCAGCAAAATACAGATCGAGAAAAAATCGTTGCTGGTACTTACCAACCTGTTCAACATTTTGTTTTTCCAAAAACGCAATTTGATCGCAGTACACGTGTTGCACAATCGGTTATAGAACGAGCAAAGTTTCACCAATATGTTTTCAACTTTGCTTATACAGCATGTATTGATACTGAATTTCAGTTACCAATTTGGGTTTCGCATCATGTAAATAAGAGTCTGTTGACGAATATTTATAATAAACGTCCGAGCAATTACCCACGCGATTTACAAACGCCGATAATCAAAACCGATGCATACGAAGGAAGTGGATATGACCACGGGCATTTGGCTCCTGCAGCAGATTTTAGATGGAACAAAGAAGCTTTTGAGCAGTCGCATTTTATGAGTAATATGTCGCCACAACACGGTTGTTTCAACCAAAAAGGATGGTGTCATTTGGAGGCAACGGTGCGCAAATGGGTAGAGGAGGACAGCACGGCAAATGCTTATGTTGTTTCCGGTGCTTTTGTGGATGAGTTCATCGATACGTTGTGTGTCAACAAGCAGTTGCGTGTTTTTGTTCCGCGTTATTTCTACAAAGTAGTGTTGGTCACATCCAAATTGAAAGAAAATTTCGCAATTGGATTCAAGATTCCGAATTCCGACATTTCGAATGACAGTTTACAGCAATATGCGTGTACAGTTAGAACGATCGAAGAACAAACGAATTTGGATTTCTTCACTTTTTTGCCACGAAGCGAACAAGATTCACTAGAGGAAAAATTGCCAACAGTAAAATTCTACTCAGGTACTTTAGATTGTCCGAATAAATCGTGCGAATCAACTTATAACGGTCGAATCAAACCAGAAAATAGAACGAAATTAAAGTGTGATTAATTGCCTCAAGCGCTGCTTAATTGCTAATTATCAATTTATCAATTATCAAATGTTGCGATTTGAGATTTCGTGAGCAAAAAGAATTTCTATTTTGAAACTTTGCTAATTGTATAATTGCTAATTATCTAATTGCTAATTATCTAATTGCTAATTTTCATCCTTCATCCTTCATAATTTCTATCTTTGTTGTTTGACCTATTCCCAATGATTTTAAAAAATTCGGTATTCGATTCGTTTATTTCCAACTATGCAACCCAACACGAGCGCACTGCAGCTGAAGGATTGTCCGTTATCAATGTCCATTTGGATAAGGATCACATCCAAGCGCAGGTGGAAGACGATAAAATCTATTTCACGAGTATCAATTTTAATTCGAAAAAGGTAACGACGGCAGTTTGTACTTGTTTCCACGATAAAGCTGGAGCATGTCGACATGTTATTGCAACGTTAAAGGAAGTTGATCAGCTAATGGCGGAAGATGAGGTAAGTGAGGAAGAATCGTCATTGGAACTTGTTAAGGAGAAAAGTAGTTTCACGATTCTAAATCAACAGGTGTTGTCGGTTGAATTGGGAGAATTGCAGAAAATCTCCGTGTCACCGTCGAATGCTTCAAAATGGCATGCACGTTTGGATTTACGTGAAGCTGAAATGGCTCCAAATTTCATTGCTGCAAAAGTGTTTCAAGGGTATGAAGACGATTATTTGGTGCGTATTACGCAGGGGACGAATCAAATTCACCTGACGTGCACGTGCTACAATCCGTCGTCGAAATTGTGTTCACACATGTATCATACATTTTTGGAAATCAATCGAGAAGATGCCTTGCAATTGCCTTTTAATCAAACGGAACGAATTGATTTCTTGCAAAAGCATGCAGTTAAAATGGGATTGACGCAAGCGGAAAATTGGGATGACTTATTTGAATTGTCGTTCAGTTACAACCGTTTACATGTCAACCCAAAATACACGATGTTGTCACTTTCAACTTCGGAGAAAGAAGCGTTGAAAAAACAATTATTGCCACATTTTGAATTCCCAAAAGCAAAGCCAACTTCCGTAGAAGAAATCTTGATTGTGGAGGAATCAAACTACAACAAGCAGTTGGTTTTTCATCTGTGTGAAGCGCAGGTTACTAAATCTGGTGAGTTGAAAACACCGATTGATAAGGTTGACCTGAATTCGAAAATGCGTTCAACAAAAAATCCAGAAGAGTTGTTGTTTTTCGCAGCGTTATTGCAACAAGATCCTTACAAAGAACAAGTTGGATTGTATGAAGATATCTTGCGCAATCCGTTGGGGTTTAAAACGTATTTTCATATTGATGGAAAACAGTCGAAGCGTATTTTTCTGAAGAATTTAGAACCAATTAAACTTGAAAAAGCACAAGTGCAAGCACAAATCAATGTGAAACAATCAGGTGATTTCTATGTGTTGACTTGTGAGGTAAAAGTGGAAAATAGTTGGTTTTCGACGCGTAATGTCAATTTGTTGGGGACATTTTTCTTATCCAAAGATGTTTTGTCGTGGATTCAAAATGATACGGTTTTACAAGTTATCAAGTTCTTTAAAACCAAGAATCACGAAGTTTTTATCCATAAATCGCAGTTTGCTACTTTCAGAGAAGAATTTTTGGAACCACTCGAAGATGCGATTTTAGTGAAATATGCATTTGTCAAAAAAGCACCAGCCAAATTAATTAAATCGAAATCGCTCGATCAGGTTGCTGAATACCTGATTTATTTATCTGAGTCTGACGATTATGTGTTGATTACCCCAGTCATCATGTACGGCGAAACGGAAGTCAATGTGCTGTCCAAACGTACTGTGTTGACTGAAAATCCAGATGGTTCGTTGTACTCAATTGACAGAAAGAAGCAAGAGGAATTAGTATTCATTGAAGCTGTTAAGTCGCAACACCCTTCGTTTGAGTGGGAGCAACAAACACCATTTTTCTATTTACATAAACAGGAATTTTTGGATCGTGGTTGGTTCCTCGAAGCATTTGAAAATTGGCGTGCCAAGGGATATTCCATTTTAGGATTCAACCAATTGAAAAACAATCGATACAACTCCAATAAAATCAAGGTGTTAACGACGGTTAAATCAGGTATCGACTGGTTTGATGCGGAAATGAAAATCAATTTTGGAAAGATTTCGATTAATTTAAAGGACATCCAAAAAGCGGTTACGAATCGCTCGAAATATGTTGAACTAGGCGATGGTACAATAGGTATTTTACCAGACGAATGGATTCAAAAGTTTACCAATTATTTCCGTAACAGTGAAATCAATGGTGATCACCTGAAAATACACAAAAGTAATTTTCAAATCATTGACGATTTGTTTGATCAGGAAGTTGTTGACCGTGAAGTGTTGCAAGAAATTCACCAACTCAAAGCCAAATTAGCTTCGTTTAAGAAAATTCAGCAAGTTCAAATTCCAAACGCTTTGAACGCAACCCTACGTGATTACCAAAAAGAAGGGTTGAACTGGCTCAATTTCTTGGATGAATTTGGGTTTGGTGGAATTCTCGCCGACGATATGGGATTGGGTAAAACCATTCAAATGATTGCATTTATGTTGTTGCAATTGGAGAAGGGGAGAACTGAACCGAATTTGGTTGTCGTGCCAACTTCTTTGTTGTT
>DATGOZ010000202.1:0-3478 GCA_035305395.1 Taishania sp.
CCAAATAATGAATTTTTACAGGGTTTGAAAGCTCATGCTTGGTACGATTTAGCTCGTTACCGAGTTGATGCAAGTTGGAAAGCACTATTTCCATCTCAAAAAGAATTGGAAGGAGCAAGCGGTCAGTTTTTCTATTTTTTAATGAATCACAAATCAGAGCAGACAAATACATTTGCTTTGCGAAATGTGTATGATATTTATGAAAAGTATTCAGAAAACAAATACATTCAGAACATTTATCAAAAAATGATAAGATTATTGGCTAATCAAAATAAATTTAAGATTTCTAATTTTTACGATATCAATTATAAAACAGCAGAAGAAAAGGCTCTACAAAATAAAGCAAATCCTCCTGCGCAAGAGAGTGGTGAAGATAAAGCTACTGAAAAAACAGATGAAAATAAATATTCTCGTATTCGTCGTTCTGGAACTAAAACAGCTGAAGGTGCTACAATAACTTCTGTTGATACGGTGAATTATCATCTATATGGGATTTCAGATATTTTGCAAAATGAGTCTTTCAAATCCTTGTATGCTGAATTGGCTAAGAAGAACGAAGAACCAGCTGTGTATACCAAAAAGCAATCGAAACGTAAATTAAAGAATGAGCTTCCAAAAGATTTTCAGGTTACAACCTCACTTGCTAAAGGTGAAAAATTAATATTAACAAGGCCATTGATTTACACAAATACTACTTCAAATAGTGAGAAACGTAATGTTGAGATTAAACCATTGATTGAAAGTTCAATCGAGTATGCATTGAACACAACCAATACGAATCATGTCAAAATAGGTGGTCGATCTGGAGAAGAGAAGTACACAACAGAGGAGTTGAATATGAACATGTTTGTACATGATTTATTGATTCAAATTGGAGACTTAGATAGTGATTCAGCACCTATTGTACCGATTGATTTTGAACAATCTCAACAGATGATAAAAGATCTTGGGTCTAAAAAAATTGCATATTTCTTTTATGGTGAAAATACCAAATCTAGAATAAGCTATGGAAGAATATTTGGATTTGTTTGGAGTCCAGCGTTATTAGTGATGAATATAATTGAGGAAACTACTGCGAGGTATCGTTCTGTTGCTGCAGTTTTTACATTCGATTTAGAGACAGGAATGCACAATGCAGCGGCAGCTATTAAGATTACATCGAAGCCAACCAAGCACGTATTAAGAAGTTCTATGTATAATTTAATACAGATTAATTAAAATGATGACAAATAGCCTATATATGAGATTATCCATTATACTTCCAATCATACTTTTAGTAAATTATTCTTTTAGTCAAGAATTTGGTTATTATGGTAAGAAAAATTCTATTTCTATTTCGGCGAATCTTTCTCCCAAATTCATTTCAAATGCATTAGTTGGTTTTGCACAACCTATCAATGCAAAAGGATATAAAGTTGGTTATGGTTTTACTGCGAGTTATGATCGTCAATTAAATGCAAATAAATTTATAGGTGTTGAATTTTCAATGAATTATGGTTCTTCCAAATTAAAAGGAGATGCGGAAATGTACTACTATGATAATTCGTTTACAAGTGGACAAATCGTTTCTAAACTATCAAATGTTTCACCAATTGGTTACCGAGTTTTAAATCCGTGTATCACTTTTAGTGCTGCTTATAAAGGACACATAGCTCCTATTGGAATAGTCAATACCATTGGTTTTGGTGCTTTGATTTTAAATGTCGTGGATACACCAATTTCTTATAATCAAGGAATTTCAACATATGACAATTATCCAGTAACTACTGGTGCACTTCCGACTTGGATTAAAAATAGAGGGATTGAACCTGAAGTATATGGTAGTAAATTGTTTGGTGCTAGAGTGTTTTGGCAAACAGCGCTGAATGTACCTATTGTAAAAGGTATTATGTGGTCTGTTTCGGCTCGTGCCAATTTGAATATTTATTCAAATTTGTTGATTCAAAGAAGCAGCAGTAGTGACTACCATATTGAATACAATGATACAAGATCAATGATTGCTAAAACAGAATTGCTCAATGTGTTTCAATTGAATACGGGGTTAAAATTCGTATTCTAATAGAAAAACAAGTTTTGAATTAAGCTTCTGGTGCTAGTCTTAAACGAATACCATCAATTTCGTCTGTGATTTGAATTTGGCAGCCAAGCCTACTGTTTGGCTTAACAAAGAATGCTTGGTCTAACATGTCTAATTCATCATCAGATTGTGCAGGCAATTCATGATTTGATTCCAAGTAACATTGACATGTAGCACACATTGCCATACCACCGCATTCTCCTGCAACAGGTAATTCGTACGACTTACATAGTTCCATGATATTCATGTTCATATCTGTTGGAGCTATTAATTCATGCTCAACATTTTCTCTATCGATGATGATTACTTTGATATCAGACATTGTGTAAAATTTTGCGATTGCAAATATAGCGATTCTTATGTTTAGGTTTAAAACCTTAAAATCAATTTTAGGTTAAATCTGCGTTGTGTCAAATAGTTCGGAACTGCATAGTATCCTCCGTTCACATCCTGAACCCATTGTTTGGACATTTCGTTATTGATTCCTAGCAAATTGTAAACCTCAAATGAGAGAATTGCATCTGTGAATGCTCTGCTAAAGAAATTATCTTTTGTAGCGATGTTCTTTGCTTCGCGCTCACGTTTTTTATATAAGAAGTCATAAGAAGTACCAAAATCTACTCTGAAATACGATTTCATCCTCAAGGTATCTTTGTAACGATCAAATCCTGGAGGACCAAATGGAAGTGGCGTTCCGAATTGCAATCCTACTTGTACGCTTAAGGCTTCAAGCTTTGGCATTTGGTCTTGTATCAATACGCCCAAATTAAGTAATTGATCCGTTGGACGTGGAATGTATCCCGGAGTGATTACGGCTGAATCAACAATTACTTGGTCATCACTGTATCCAAAGAAAATCTTCTCTCCAGCTGCATTGTAATATTCCGTGTAATGGTCAGATTTAATATCCTCCTTCGTGCGCATCAATCCAATTTTGAAGTAAGAAGTAATTCCTTCAATAAACTCTCCATTGATATTAAAGTCAACCCCATATGCGTATGCTACAGCGTCATTATTTGCGTAGTAGCGTGTTCTGACGTTTTCAACTTTATATGGATTAACATCCCACATATATTTGTAGAATACTTCAGAGGTAAACTTGAATGGATTGTTTCTTCCCCACATGAAAAAGAACATATCATATCCAAAAACTGCGTGATACGACTTTTGAGATAAAACATTCGGGTTTACATTTCCGTTGAACGTTCTTAATTCTCGATACATGGGTGGTTGATAGTATAGTCCTGTGGAAAAGCGTATACTAGCATTTCTTCGTTGAATTGTAGAATCCTTCACCAAATAGGTTCTTGGATAGTGCATGACAGAAATACGTGGTGTCACGAAAAACTCATTGTTGATACTTGTATATGTTGCGCGTGTGCCAACAGATAACGCCCATTT
>DATGOZ010000203.1:0-9783 GCA_035305395.1 Taishania sp.
TCATACCAATTCCAGTATCTTGCACTTCAATCTGGATAACTTGATTGGATTGATTACTCGTTTGGACTGAAGCACGCATACTAACTTCCCCATTTTTGGTGAATTTGATTGCATTACTAACAATATTGAGTAAAATTTGTCTCAAACGATATTCATCTCCCAATAATTTATCATCAATTTCCTTATCTATTTCGCCTTTAAATACAATCTGATCTCTAGGAATTAACTCCTTTGCTGAATTTTCAACTTCCTGTATTAATCGTTTGAAATCGAATGGAATTTTATTGATTTTCAGTTTACCTGATTGCAACTTTGTTAAATCCAACACGTCGTTGATCAAGTATTGTAAATGTTGTGATGAGTTTTGAATCATCGAAACATATTCACGCTGTTTTTGATTCAAATTATCTTGCCCCAACTGTTCAGAAAAACCGACAATTGCATGCAAAGGCGTACGCAATTCATGTGTAATTGTCGCAATAAATTTTTCGCGTGTTTTTGTTAAACGTTCAGTTTCCTGAGCCGATTTTTTTAATGCAATTCGATATAAATTGTTTTTATTGACATATTGAAAAATCATATAAATCGTCACAAACAATAGCAATGCAAAAAATGCACAAAAGATTGCTAAATAGGTGTTCATTTCACGATTTTCACTCTCTGCCTTTTCTGTTGCAAGTTGAAACCTTTTATTCTCAATCAACTCAAAATCATCAAAAATCTTTGCAATTTTTAGACTCAACAAATTTTCCATTGAAATAAGTCCAAGTTGCACCGATTTTATCTCTTTTTCGATCAATAGTTCTTCAGTACTAACAATTTCAATTCCTTTATAGATATTGTTAACCGTTGCTACTTTGTCGTTTTCAAATTCGTCAATTTTCAACAGCTTTCGTTGAGCTTCTTTTGCCTCAGCACGTTTGGTTTCGAGAACAGAATCTAACTCCGCAATTCTACTTTCATTGTTTTTCTTTTCTGCTCGTTTCTTCTTCCTCAATAACTTACGTTCTTCCTTACTAATTGTTTCCAATTTATCAGAAGTTGTCTTTATTTCCTCCAATTTAATTTCTGGATTCACATTTGACTTAGCATCTTTTAAGTTATTGTTTCTTAATTCTGCTATATCTTTTGCTGGTTTGACATCAATATTCTTGATTACTTTACCTAATGCAGTTTGAACACGAAAAGGGTCTTCTGCATACATAATTCCATCTAACACAATCATTCGATCATTGATGAGCGAATCGAGTTGATTTAAATCAATCTCCCCCGTTGCATCTTTATTTTCATCTTTGAATTCATCCAACTCCTCCCAGATGGTATTTCGAATCTGAATATAATTTTTTCGATATGAATTATCATCTGTCAAACTATGGGTCTTAGCAATGTTAGACAGCTCTTCTAGGTGGTTTTGAATGGATTGAGCTAAAACCAAACGTTTATCTGGTCGAACAGCTTTGCTGATATCTCCCAATATCGTAGAGAATCGAAAATATGCCAGAAGTCCAGTTACAACAACAATCACGAAGATTACTAACATGAGGGCTATAACCCTGTATTGAAACTTAGAGGAGATACTATTTGGCATATTTGTTTAGGTTAAAAAATGAATTTATAGCGATAATACTAAAAAAAAGTGGAATCATTTCGTGAAAATTTCAACAATTACATTACCTGTTGTTGCACTTGGAAATGAAATATTTAACAAATGAGAAATTGTTGGAGCTATATCTATTATTTCAACGGTTCTAAAAATTTCTTTTTTAGGTATCCCACATCCATACCACAACAGAGGAACATGTGTGTCGTATGCGTAAGGTGAACCATGACTTGTTCCTTTGCGTGATTTCTCTGAATCCTTTGATCTTGCCCAATATCCAGATTCTAATTGAACGAGTACATCTCCACTTTCATGATAGTTGTACCCCTTTCTAAACATGTCAAACCACTTATCACCAGAACCAACTCCATTGATCAATTGACTTGCTGTATACACATTTTTCACACCCTCCCACTGACGAATCTCATCAGCAATAAATTGACAAATAGCAACATAATCCTTATTTGATTCGGCAATCATTTTTTTATCCACGTAAACACTCGAATTTGTTAAATGTAAAATTGGATCAATTCCGAATTTTGCAGTTAATTGTGTTTTTAATACCTGTAATTTCTCGTCAACAAATAAGTATCCACCAGCTAGTTTTTTATCCAATAGCAACTGAGGGACAGGTGAAACTGCGTGATCAGCTGTTAAAAAAACAGTGTATTTTCCTTTTCCAACCCTTGCGTCTAACTCCTTTAGCAAACGCTCTATCTCTTGATCTAAACGAATATACGTATCTTCGATTTCAACTGACTGAGGTCCAAATGCGTGACCGATAATATCTGTTGAACTATAACTAATACACAGCATATCTGGAGTTGCTGATTTACCTAATTGTTCATTTTCTAAAGCTCGAATTGCAAAATCAGTTAAATATGTATTGGCAAACGGTGTTGAAACAAAGATTTCGAATTGGTTTTCGGGTGTTGTGATACTCGGTAAATGATAAGGAAATGTTGACTTTTCTTTATTACCGAGCAAATATTCGTATGGCGAATCATCTGGACCACTTTCCGTGTACTGTTCAATAGGAAAATAAGTTGTCCATGTTTGCTTTAGATAGAGCGACTCAATAGATTGATTATTAAACAATTTAACCCATTCAGGTAAATCACTTTTGTAGAATGAACTAGAGATCATCTTACCTGTTTTACTATCAAACCAATAAGTACCGTCACTCAAGTGACCTCCTGGTAAAATGGCACCACGATTTTTGATTGATAACGAAATTACTTTTGAAGTTGAACGGTCCAACTTCAGTTGATCTGTCACGGTATTTACCTTCAAGTTCACTGGAGAAAACTTACCTGAATTATTTTCAGATCCAACTGTCTGCACAGCTAAATCTTCCACACAATTAACCAATTTATTGCTACTTCTACGATACCAATCATTCGCTACAATGCCATGATTTGCTGGAGTTGTTCCTGTATAAATTGATGCATGACCTGGTGCTGTATATGTTGGAACATAGTTGTAGTGTGTCGATCTGCAATTTGTTCCTTTCATCAACCGTTTAAATCCTCCCTTTCCATATTTTTTTTCAAATCGATATAAATATTCATACGACATTTGATCGACAACAATTCCTACAATCAATTTAGGCTGTTTTTCCTGTGCTTTAGCTGTAAATGCAATACCTAGTAAAAGGATATAAATAATTCTTTTCAACATACTTAAAATATCTAGTTACAAAAATACCTTTTTTCGGGTATTGCATTAACCCTACACCAAAAGTAATTTTACCTTATTTAAATTTAATCTAAATAAATATAACAACATGAAGAAAATATTATTTATTGCGGGATTCACACTACTAACAATAACAATCAACGCACAAGCCACTGTTTTAGATTCAGTTGAAATGGGAAGTGGATATGCAAATGAAGTTTATTACAGGTTGATTGATGGTGAAAAATTAGCAAAACAAGCAACAGAATGGCATATTGCATTTCACACGAGTGCTAACTCAGCAACAATTATTTCTAATGCAGCTTTGGGATTAAAAATTGCGAAATACCCAGGTACAAACGCTGATTTTGAGACTGCTGATACAACTGGTTTTGAATCATGGACAAAATTGTATGATGATTCATTAGATTTCTTTAATGGAGCATTTACACGTATGGCTACTGGTCATCCAGATTATGGTTGGGGAACGTATAGCAATGCAACGCACGTTGTTAATGGAAATTCAATCTTTTTCATTAAAACAGCAGATGAAACGTACAAAATTGATTTCATCAAAAAACAAACAGGTACGATCACATTTCGATACGCAAAAATTAACGAATCGACAGGAACTGAGATTGTAGTTGCTGCAAGTACAACTTATGCTAACAAAGATTTTGTATTCTTTAATCTAGAAACAGGTCAAGTATTAGATCGTGAATTAGAAGGTTGGGATTTATGGGCTGTAAAATACATTGATTGGTACAATGGAACAGCACCTGATCAAGCTGTAACAGGAATATTAGCAAATCCCAAGTGGGAAGTCGCAGTTGTAAATGTAGGTTCAGGTAATCAAGCATCACATTCAGATTATACGCTAGGAAATTTTGAACAAAAGAAGAATGCAATTGGTCAGAGCTACAAATTCATGAATGCTTCCTATCAATGGGAAGTAACTACTGACAAAGTATATTATTTACAAAATGAAGATGGGGACATCTGGAAATGGTATCCAACAAATTTTGTAGGAACAAGTGCAGGAAAAACTGTTTTTATCAAACAACAAATGGCATTTGCTGGTGTTGAAACATTGGAAACTCAATTTGTAGATGTTTATCCTAACCCAACTCAAGGTCAATTGACTGTAGTTTTTGACTCAAAAGCTGCGAATGCCGAAATTTTGGTTAAAAATCAATTGGGACAACTAATTTCTTCAAGAACAATTCCAACAACAAGTGGTGTTAATCAAGCAAAGTTGGACATTTCAAACGCAAACAACGGGATGTATTTTGTTGAAGTAATCCAAAACAATACAACAACTGTTAAGTCGGTGGTAAAATTCTAATTTCAAATCTAATAAAATAAGAAAGTTATGAAACATGTTATAATTGCTGTAGTGCTTTTTGCAAGTGCTACTTTATTTGGGCAAAACAAAAAAGATCTTGATCGCAATGCTATCTTGAGTATGGAAGGATGTTACCAAGTAGATTTCAAATTTGCTGAGACGTTTTCACCGATTAAAGATTACGAATATCACAACGATCGTAAGTACGAGCAAGCAACTGAGTGGGTTAAGGTGATCGAAAACACGGAAAATAAAATCGTTTTACAGCACTTGTTAATTGTGAATGATACGATGATTATAAAACATTGGAGACAAGATTGGTTGTATGAAAACACATCGTTTTTGGTTTACGATAAAAAGGTTGACAAAAAAGAAATGTGGAAAAACATTACAATTCCTTTAGAAAAAGTGAAAGGAACATGGACACAAAAAGTTTTCCAAGTTGACGACAGTCCACGCTATGAAGGTTATGGAACTTGGATTCATGTTGATGGGCGTTCTTTTTGGGAATCAAAAGCAGATGCTCCCCTACCGCGTCGCGAGCACACAAAGCGAGATGATTATAATGTTACAGGGCGTTTTTCACACATTGAAATTTTTAATGATGGTTGGGTGTTGGATCAAGATAATGACAAAATCATTCGTGAAGATGGAAAAGCAGATGTTTTATTGGCACAAGAAAAAGGAATTGAACGTTTTACAAAAGAAAATTTTAATTGTGAGACAGCAGTAAAATACTGGGAAGAAAATCAAGCATTCTGGAAAGTTGTTCGCGAAGTATGGACTGAAAAATTAGCAAAAGGTTCAATTGAATTGGAAGTTTTCAAAAAAGGAAACGTGATTTACATGCGTTTCTTTGAATTAGCTGAACAAGTGAAAGGAAATGAAAAAATGGACACTAAAAAAGTTCGTTCAGCTATTGAAACAATTATTGACGAACACATTACAGTCAAATAAGTTACTCTGTAAAAAAACGAGAATTCCGATTCGCTCAGAGTTCTCGTTTCTTCACTTACCTGTGTCCCAAAACAAATTTTCGGACCAAAATCTTATCAACGATGAAAATCTCTGACATTGGAATCAAAATACTTGCAATTTGTAGTTTTATAAGTATGCTTAGTGGGATACGTGCACAAACAGTTTCGTTTAAATCCATTGATGATTCAACAACTATTCGTGTTATTATCAACATTTTCCAAGATGAGAAACGTATTACTGAGATTAAATCTAAAGATGGATTAGTCGATTTTTCGTCTATTCAAAACGGACAGTTAGTTGAAGTTTTAGCTGAAGGTTATGAAGAAAAATCATTCATCAAAAACGGAGCAATACCACAAACAATCTATCTGCAGCGCATAGCAACTCGTTTTGATGAAATGGTTGTAACTGGCCAAATGCAACAAACCACCATCAGTGATGCTGTGCAAAATGTGCGTATCATCACTTCTAAAAAAATTGAGCAAATGGGAGCTCAAAACCTAACTCAACTTTTCAAAAATGAATTAAATATTCAACTTTCATCAGATGCAATACTTGGGTCTGGTATGAGTTTACAAGGAATTTCAGGAGAAAATGTAAAACTTTTAATCGACGGAGTTCCTGTCATTGGTCGCTTAAATGGTACTGTTGACTTGGATCAAATTAACATTCAAAACGTCGAAAGAATTGAAATTATCGAAGGTCCACTATCTGTAAACTACGGTTCTGATGCTTTAGCTGGAACAATCAACATCATTACAAAGAAAAACGGAACCTATTTATTAAGTGGTAAAGGATACGTTTATTACGAAAGTAATGGAACTTACAATACACAATTATCACTTTCATCAAAATTCAATAAAACAACGATCTCTGCTGATGTCAATCGCAATTATTTTGATGGTTGGAGATCGGATGAAAAACCATTTTACATAGAAAAAGTAAGAGAAGCAGACACATTTCGTAATAAATTTTACAAACCACGTGAACAATTTTTTGGAGGAATGAAGATCAATCACCGGTTGAATTCATCTAAACTCAATGATGGATTATTTCTTACAGGAGATTTCCGTGTGTTTCAAGAAGAGATTGAAAACAGAGGAACTCCGATGAAACCATATTTCATCAAAGCCTTTGATGATTTTTACAATACATTTAGATCTGATAATAGCTTATCCTTAGTTGGTCGAATTGCAAAGAAATGGACAATAAATTCCACCAATGCATACAACTATTTTCAACGTATTAAAAACACTTACGCCAATGATTTGACAACACTTGAAAAAACGTTAGCTGGAGCAACCGAACAAGATACATCCAAATTTGATTTATTCTTGTCACGTACAAGTTTTATCTGGAATCAATCGAAAATTTGGTCGCTCGAAGTTGGTTACGATGTCAACTATGAAAGCTCCAGAGGAAAGCGTATCACTGGCGAAAAGGTAGCAATTGGTGATTATGCGATTTTTGCAACATCTGAAATCGATTTGTGGAGGAAGTTAACTATTAAACCAGGGTTGAGAGCTTCTTATAATTCAGTATATAACTCACCTGTCATTCCATCTATTTTCTTCAAATACAAGGTTACCAAAAACAATGATATTCGCTTTTCCTATTCAAGAGGTTTCAGAGCTCCATCATTGAAAGAATTGTACTTCTACTTTGTTGATATCAATCACAATATTCAAGGGAATATCGATTTGAAAGCAGAAACTTCTGACAACTATCAATTATCCTTGAGGACTGAATACGAAAAAGGCAAATGTCGATTGGTTTTGAATAATCAATTATTCTTTAACGATTTAAGAAACTTAATCACATTGGTACAAGTGACGAATACTGAATACAGTTATGCAAACTTGAATCGTGCTCAAACATATGGTTTCACCTTCAACGCGAATTTCATACGAAAAAGTTTTTCTGTTGACGCTGGTTTATCAATAAAAGGCCGCAAAACACAAGTTTACGACAATGAAGATCCTCGCCCAACAGCATTTTATCCTGAAGTAAAGGTAAATCCAACTTATACGTTTACCAAAATCAATACTTCTTTGAGTTTATTTTACAAGTTTACAGGTAAACTACCGAATTTCATGGTTCAAGATGATGGCTCTGTAGTCGAAACCAAAAGAGATGTCTATCACATGCTAGATTTCACTGCAAGTTCGTATTTCTGGAAGCGAAAAATTGGTGTTACTTTAGGAATTAAAAACATCTTGGATGTTACTAGCATCAACGGGCTATCTGGTTCTGATGGAGCACATTCCTCTGGTTCAACTTCTGTCCAAATTGGTATGGGAAGAACCTATTTCTGTTCACTTATAATCAATCTAAACACAAAAAAATAAGTCATGAGAATTTCAAGAATAGCATCTAATCTGATTATTCCAATCTCAATTTGTGTGATGGGTAGCTGCCAAAAAGCTGAATTACCAATTAAAAAACCTGCAACAGGCGATTCAATAATTGGAAGCGTGAATGTTGGACAGAATTATGAAAAAGTTATCTATTTCGATTTAGGTACAAATGCATTCGTTGGTGAATCGAGTAAACTGAATTGGGATCTTGGTTTCTCATGCCAAACAGAGGATACTTACATCATTCTCAATGCTGGGAAACTGATGATGGCAGTGCAAGTTACTCATACATTTGAAGAATTAAACTCTCCTACTTCTTACTTATCTCAATTGCGCGTTGATCACCCAACGGGAAGAAGGGATTCATTAGCAATCAAAGGACCTGGAGTTTATTTGGTCGACCGAGGAGTGGATTTTGATGGAAATACATTGGGTTATGTAAAATTAGAAATTACAGAAAATTCAAACAACCAAGTTACCGGTCGGATTGCTAATTTGAACGGGACGAACGAACAAGCTATCAACTTGACCAAAAACACTACTTACAACTTCATTTATTTGAAATGGAATAATTCCGATGCATTTACAACTCCAACTATTGAACCAGCAAAAGATAGATGGGACATTGTATTTACACAATACTCAGAAATATTTTACGAGCCAGATTACATGCCCTATATGGTATTTGGTTGTCTGTTGAATCAGCATCAAACAAAAGCCGTTTTAGTTCATGACATCACTTACGAAGAGTTGACTCTCGAAAAAGCAGAGGCTATTGTCTTATCAACAGATTTAGATGCAATTGGGTACAACTGGAAGTACTATAATTTTGACACGAATATTTATACTGTTGATTTTGAAAAAGTTTACCTCATTCAAGATCAGGAAGGATATTATTACAAATTGCGCTTCATAGATTTTTATTCAACTTCTGGGATCAAAGGAAATCCTACGTTCGAATTTCAACGTTTGTAATCTTTAAAATCAGTATCTTTGCGGAGAAATGGAAATTCAATTCGCAAAATATCACGGTGCTGGTAATGATTTTATTTTACTCGACAATCGTCAGGGTATATACGATGAATTAACAGACAAGCAAATTCAATTTTTATGTGACCGTCGCTTTGGAATCGGTGCCGATGGATTGATTAAAATCAACAGTCACCCGACATTGGACTTTGAAGCGGATTATTATAACGCAGATGCTTCAAAAAGTTTTTGCGGGAATGGTGGTCGTTGTGCAGTCGCTTTTGCGAACAAATTAGGAATTGATGTAAGTTCAACTTCATTTCTAGGTTATGATGGGTTGCATGATGCAAATTTGCAAGATTCTCTAATTCACTTGGGAATGAATAATGTGAATTCGTATAAACAATTCGACAAAGACTACGAAGTTTATACTGGCTCTCCACATTACATTCACTTCACTTCAGAACTAAGCGATTTTGACATGTATAATTTCGGTCGCACAATACGCTACAACGAAACCTATAAAAGTGAAGGAATCAATGTCAATGCAGTTGAAATTCTTGGAGAAAACCAGTTGTTTGTTCGCACTTACGAACGTGGCGTAGAAGATGAAACATTAGCTTGCGGTACAGGGGTAACAGCTGCTGCGATGGCTTATTGCATAAATGCGAATAAAACTGGTCAACAAACAATTGAAATTCGTGTGATGGGCGGTAATTTGAAAGTAAAGTTTGATTTCGACGGACAAATTTTCCGAAATGTATGGTTAATTGGTGAAGGAACATTTGTATTTGAAGGCACAATCCATGTTTAGTTATCATTTTTCAACCTTTCAAGCAATCGAAACGATTGACTTT
>DATGOZ010000204.1:0-2780 GCA_035305395.1 Taishania sp.
AAAAAAAACAAAACATATGAAAAAATTATTTGCTACCTTATTATTCGGATTTATTGGATTGTCTGGATTAAACGCACAAACATTGGAACAAGGTGATCAAACGATTAATTTGGGATTTGGTATTGATCCTTATTACAGATATTTCAATTGGAATGGAGCTAAAAGATCAGCAGTTGGTCCAATCGTATTGGGATATGAGTACATTGTTACTGATAAGTTAGGTATTGGACGCATTGGTGTAGGTGGAATTCTTGGGCAATCATTTTACACAGAAAAATTCAACAACAACGCACTTATTTACAATCACAACAAAAGCTCAAGAACTGCGATTATCGGACGAGCAGCTTATCACTTTGATATTCCAAAAGCAAAAGGTTTAGACCTATATGCTGGTGTTGGTGCTGGATTGTACATCAACCACCATGTTCACAGAACAGAACATCCAAATGGTAACATAGACAGATCTGTAAGAACTGGAGTAAGCGCAGCTCATTATGTTTTTGGAGGTGTGAGATACTTCTTCACAGATGCATTTGGTATCTATGCTGAATTCGGTCATGGTCTTAGTGCATTAAACGGAGGTATTTCCTTCAAATTTTAAATTGTAACTTCAACCACTATTTATTCAAAACGAAAAAGTCCGATTCAAAATGAATCGGACTTTCTTTTTTATCGTCTTACAGTTTATTTTGTAAACAACATTTCTCTGAACTTTGGTAACGGCCACAATTCATCTTCAACTAGCCATTCTAATTTATCAGCATGGTATCTAATTTGATCGAAATAAACCTTCACCTGCTCACAATAAGCAAAAGCACGTTTGTGGTAATCTTCAATCTTATTAGCTACTTTTCTTGCTTCAAGCATCTCATAGTTTAATTCAATCATTTTATTCAAGTGCTCTGAAATCTTATTAACGATTTTCAACTGTGCAGCAGAAGCAGCAGTACCAGCTTTCTCCCCTAGCAATTCTTTTAGCTCCTTGATATTTTTCAATAATTTATTTTGATACTCAACAGTTGCAGGTAAAATTTGATTTTGTGACAACTCGTTCATGATTCTTGATTCAATTTGAACTTTCATCACATATTTCTCAAACTCAATTTCTTGGCGAGCTAAGATTTCACGTTCAGTCAAAACCTCCATTTCTTCAAATAACTCAGTTACCCATTTTTCACCCCAAACAGTTAGTGCACTAGGAGTATCTTTGAAGTTATTCAGACCTCTCTTTTCAGCCTCTTTAACCCACTCTTCACCATATCCGTTTCCTTCGAATCTAATCTTCTTAGATTCTTTAATTAATTTTTGAAGTTCTTTCAAGATAGCTTCATCTTTACCGTCACCTTTCTCAATACGCGCATCAACAGCCTTTTTGAAATCTTTCAATTGCTTCGCAACGATTGTATTCAAAACAAACATTGCTTGAGCACAGTTTGCAGAAGATCCTACCGCTCTAAACTCAAACTTGTTACCTGTAAACGCAAAAGGAGACGTTCTGTTTCTATCTGTGTTATCCAACAAGATTTGAGGTATTTTTCCGATGTTTAACTTCAATTCAGTCTTATCTTCTGGAGTCATTTTTCCAGCTTTAACGTTTTGTTCTAACTGATCTAACAAATCACTTAAGTAAGAACCGATGAAAACAGAGATAATAGCTGGAGGAGCTTCATTTGCACCAAGTCTATAGTCATTCGATGCTGCAGCGATACTTGCTCTCAACAAATCTGCTCTATCGTGAATTGCTTTAATTGTGTTAACAAAAAACGTTAAGAACTGTAAGTTAGACTTCGGATTTTTCCCTGGAGCCAATAAGTTTACACCTGTATTTGTTCCCAAAGACCAATTGTTGTGTTTACCAGAACCGTTTACACCAGCAAATGGCTTCTCATGTAAAAGAACTCTGAAATTATGCTTACGAGCAATTTTTTCCATTAAGTCCATCAACAATTGGTTGTGGTCGTTTGCTAAGTTACACTCTTCAAAGATTGGAGCACATTCGAATTGGTTTGGTGCAACCTCATTATGGCGTGTAGTTACAGGTATACCCAATTTTATCGCTTCTGTTTCAAATTCTCTCATGAATGCAGTAGCACGATCTGGAATTGAACCAAAATAGTGGTCATCCAATTGCTGTCCTTTTGCTGAAGTTTGTCCGAATAATGTTCTACCAGTCATCACCAAATCAGGACGAGCATTGTAGTGAGCAGAATCAACTAAGAAGTACTCTTGCTCCCACCCTAATGTTGCGTTTACCTTTGTAACATTTTTATCAAAATATTGACAAACATCTACAGCAGCTTTATCAATTGCGCTCAATGCTTTCAACAAAGGCATTTTATAGTCTAATGATTCACCTGTATATGATAAAAATACACATGGAATACATAATGTTTTTCCGATTACAAATGCTGGAGATGATGGATCCCAAGCTGTATATCCACGAGCTTCAAACGTATTTCTGATTCCTCCATTTGGAAACGATGAAGCATCTGGCTCTTGTTGTACTAATAAATCACCATCAAAACGCTCAATTGCTTTACCTGTACCAATTGGCTTAAAAAACGAATCATGTTTTTCAGCAGTTGTTCCTGTCAAGGGTTGAAACCAGTGTGTGTAGTGAGTCGCTCCTTTTGTCAAAGCCCAATCTTTCATTGCTGTCGCAACTTGATCAGCTACTTTTCTATCCAAACGCGCTCCAGTTTCAATCGTCTCTAAAACCATTTTGAATGCCTCACCAGGTAAATACTCACGCATTACTTCCAAGTGAAATACATTCTCAC
>DATGOZ010000205.1:0-4722 GCA_035305395.1 Taishania sp.
TCCAAAAGGAAGTTATAAATATGGCGTTTTTTTCGGCGAAGGAATTTGGAGATGGCGTTTGAATGAATATGCAAAAAATCAATCAACAAACGCTTTTGATGAATTATTCTCCAAAATTGGACAGTATTTAATGGTAAAACAAAATACCGAGCCATTTAGAGTAACAATGCCCAAAAGTTACTCTCCAAATGAAAATACACTAATCAATGCTACCGTTTTAAATGCGGCATTAGATCCAATTACAACTGTTGAAGTACATTTTCATTTAACAGACGAAAAAGGAAAATTATCCAAACTCCAATTTGGAGCATTAGGTGATTTCTACCAATTGAATTTAGGTAAATTGGAAGCTGGGAAATATAGCTGGAAAGCATTTACAACCATTGATGGAAAGTATCGTGAAAAAAAAGGAGAATTTATCGTCAAACCACTGTATTTAGAACAAGCAGATTACCAAGCTAATCACAATTTATTGCGACAAATAGCGAAAACAACAAATGGTAGTTTTTATCAATTAGATCAATACGAGCAAGCTTTAGATGAAATTTCAAAAAGAGATGATTTAACATCTATTAGCTACCAAGAAACGTCGTTTAACGAATTAATTGAATACTTTTTCATCTTTCTACTTTTATTCGTTTCCCTAGCTACGGAATGGTTCTTGAGAAGATATTGGGGAAGTTATTAAATTAGACTGGAAGACTTTAGACAGCTAGACTGTTAGATGATTAGACAACTAGATCTCAAAAAGTCAATCTGTAATTTATTAGGGGGTGAATTTTAAATGTAAATTGCTAATCTAATAGCTTATCGAAGTCAACCTGAAATCTGTAATTTTCAAACTTTCATTTTCTAATTTCAAACTTCTAACTTCAAACTTCTAACTTCTAACTTCAAATTTCTAACTTCAAACTTCTAATTTCTAACTTCTAACTTCTAACTTCAAATTTCTACCTTCTACCTTCTAATTTATTAAACCACATAGAAAACATAGAACTCAAGACGCTACGCTTTACATAGTTGAACAATAGATTAATAACGTAAAAAATATCACCGAAGGCAGCAGTGTGAAACTAATTAAGGAAAAGGCCATCTCGTTTTGAGACAGCCCTTCTTTTTATCGTAAGATTAGTCTTATTTTAATTCACCTCCAAGTGCCTTGTATAATAATACAAGTGATTTAGCATTGGTCAATTGGAAATCAACATAGTCCAATTCTGCACGCAATTTATCCTTTTGTGAAGAAATTAATTCTAGATATGTTGCATAACCACTTAAATACAGGTCATTCGAAACCTCAACTGCTCTCTCCAAATCTCTAATCTCTTCATTTTTGATTTGACCGATAGTTTGGAATGCATCAACTTGACGAAGAATTGCACTCAACTCATTGTACGATTGAACAACGCTTTTCTGATAGTTTAAGAACGCTATTTCTTGTTCTCTATTTGCAACATAAAAATCTTGTTTCAATTGACCACGATTGAATACAGGAGCAACAATTCCTCCTAAAAACTGCCAAGCAAGTGAACCAGGATTAAACAACGTTGAAAATGAAAAAGCATTGAATGCTGCATAAGCACCAATTTCCAATTTTGGAAAAAATGCTGCTCGAGCTGCTTTAGCATCTGCATTTGTAGCAACCAATTCAAAATAACTTTGTCTTACATCAGGACGGTTATGAATGATCGAATCTACAGGCAATTTTTGATTCAAAAGTGCAACATGATTCATCAAGAAATCACTACTACGAGAAACTTCTCCATTGAATTCTCCTAACAAAGTCAATAGCGCTCTTTCTTTCGCATTGATTTCTAGCTTTACCAATTCAACTTGAGCTAATAAATTTTTCGACTGAGCTGAAAACTGTTGCACCGCTAATTCAGTAGCCTTACCTGTACTTCTCTGAGCCAATATGATATCATACGCCTTTTGTTGAACTGCATAGTTTCTCTCGTAGATTTCTAATTTCTTGTCCAACGAAATCAAGTCATAATACAATTCAGCAATTTCAGAGAATAGTTGATTTTGCAATAATTTCAATCCTTCCTGCGAAGCAAAGAAACGATTTTTTGCAGCATTTTTTTTGTTCTTCAACCTTCCCCAAACATCAATTTCCCAAGATGCTTGCGCTCCTATCCAGAAGTTTGGAGTCACATCACGATTGATTTTTTGTTCCTCCGTAATGTTTGGAGAAAGGTTCGTATCAAAATTACCGACACCTTCCATCGTATAGTCAGCATAATGTGTACCTGAACCGTTAATCAAAATGTCCAAACTAGGTAATAATCCTAATTTTGCACGCTTCAAATGTGAATTAGCAATCAAAATACGCTGTTGTAAAATTTGATAATCTAAATTTGAAGAACGCACCTTTTCAAACAATTGCAAAAGCACTGGATCATTGAAATACGTATTCAGATTAATTGGAACAAACTGTTCACCTTTTGTTGAATCAATTCCAGCAAAATCTGTTGGCAGATTGCTTAAGCTTTGTTGTTCTGCAACTTTGGGAACTGAACAAGCAGTCGCTGTCAACAAAGCGACTGTCATCGTTAATAATTTTATATTAAGCAATTTCATTTTCCTTCTTCTTTTTTGAATTACCCATTCGAGCAAATAACACATACAATCCTGGAATGATAATGATTCCAAACACTGTTCCGATCAACATCCCTCCTGCAGCTGCCATTCCAATAGACCTGTTACCTATCGCTCCAGCTCCAGATGCCATACAAAGTGGAATCAAACCTGCAATAAACGCAAAGGATGTCATCAAAATTGGTCTAAAACGCTGACGTGCACCTTCAACCGCTGCTTCTACAAATCCGTATCCTTCTTTGTTACGAGCAATCGCAAACTCTACAATCAAAATGGCGTTTTTCGCAAGCAAACCAATCAACATAACAAGTGCTACTTGTGCGTAGATATTGTTATCCAATCCCACAAGTACTAGTGCGATATATGATCCAAACACCCCAATTGGTAAACTCAACAACACAGGGAAAGGCAACAAGAAACTTTCATACTGTGCTGCAAGTAACAAGTAAACGAATAACAAACATAGTCCGAAGATGTAAATAGTCTGGTTACCCGACAATATTTCCTCTCTCGTCATCCCTGACCATTCAATACTAAATCCACGAGGAAGTGTTTCCGCTGCAATTTTTTCAACCGTTTTAATTGCTTCTCCAGAACTATATCCTTCTGCTGGTTCACCATTAATCATTGCCGACATATACATGTTGTATCGTGTCAACACTTCAGGTCCATAAACTCGTTCAACTCTTACAAATGTTGAGAATGGAACCATTTCACCCGCATCATTTTTCACATATAAATCCAAGATACTTTCAGGATTTCTTCTGAATTCTGGTCCTGCTTGCACCATCACCTTATACATCTGAGCAAATCGAATGAAGTTTGTTGCATAAAATGATCCCAACATCGTTTGCAATGTCGACATCGCATTATCAACCGTTACCCCTTTCTTAGCCGCCATATCGTAATCGATATGAATCATGTATTGAGGGAATGTTGCATCAAACGAAGTAAAGTTGTTTTTTAATTCTGGAGCTTTGTTCAATGCTTCGACAAATTGTTTTGTCACCTCATCCGTATTTTCCAATGTTCCACCACTCTTGTCAAGTAATCTTAGTTCATATCCACTCGAGTTACCAAACCCTGGTACAGTTGGCGGAGCAAAAACTTCGATGTTTGCATCGGCAATATCATCAACTTGCTCCTGTAACTTAGCGATGTATTCTTTAACCGAAATAGAACGTTCACTCCAATCTTTCAAGTTGATCATACCCATACCGTATGAAGAACCTGCAATTTCAGTTACGATACTATATCCTGCTAACGTAGTTACGTTTTCAAATCCTTCAATTTTAGCTGCCATTTCAGCAACTTCATCTAGCACTTCTTCTGTTCTCTCAACAGTTGCTCCTTGCGGTGTTGTAACGTTTACATACAAAATACCTTGGTCTTCCATTGGAATGAATCCAGATGGTAAAATTGTCGAAGTACTCCACATTAGAATGATAAATCCAACCAAAACACCCATCGTTACCGTAGTTCTATTTACCACTTTTGATAGGAAATTTGTATATCCATTTGTGATTTTGTCAAACCAATTATTGAATCCATCAAAGAATTTACCCAACAAACCTTTTTTCGCATTGTGGTCATGTGGTTTTAAGATAATTGCACACAAAGCAGGAGTCAATGTCAAGGCATTAATCCCTGAAATTACAATTGAGATAGCAAGTGTCAAAGAAAACTGTCTGTAGAATACCCCAACTGGACCACCCAAGAATGCTACTGGAATAAATACTGCAGACATTACAATCGTAATTGCGACAACTGCCCCTGCAATTTCTTTTGTTGCGCTAATTGTCGCTTCGAGGGGAGCCATATGATCTTCTACCATTTTTACGTGCACTGCTTCCACAACAACAATCGCATTATCTACCACAATACCGATAGCCAACACAAGAGCAAACAACGTCAATAAGTTGATCGAGAAGCCAAGCATAGACATGAAAGCAAATGTTCCGACCAAGGCAACAGGAACTGCAAGCACAGGAATAATTGTAGATCGCCAATCTTGAAGGAATAAGAATACCACTATTCCCACCAAAATAAATGCCTCAATCAACGTTTTCAACACCTCATGAATCGAAGCATCTAAGAAGCGAGATACGTCATAAGCCAAGT
>DATGOZ010000206.1:0-4611 GCA_035305395.1 Taishania sp.
GCTCTTCGTCGGTTAGATCTAAATTCTCAAAAATTGTTTTGTGTACAAGGTGGTCTTTGCATGAAATAGCGTAATTAGAAACCATGCGAGCGAAATACAATTTGTCTGCTTGGGATATGTTAAATTGATTGATTTTAACCATGAAATTTCGTGAATCGTTCACTAATTCACCCCACTTTTTTCTTCCTTCCCACCATCGGTCATAAGCTGTATTGGTACGAAAGACAAGTAGTAGGGAAATAACAAAACCTACTAACGAGTAAACAATGTTTAGATTGGATAAAGCTTTGTTGTTTGGAAAATAAGTGATTTCAACCCATGCAGTAGCAATTGCCAATAGGGCAACATAAATGAGTTCTTTCCATAAGATTCGAATAGTGTCGCTTTTGTGCAACGCAAATATCAATTTTACCCACGATTTAGGATTGTATTTGATCATCTTTTTTGTTTCAAAATTAAGAAATGGCTTTCAAAAATACTGTTGAAATAAATAAAATCGCAAATTTCACAATTCTTCTTTTTGGTTTACTATATTAGTGGCACCAAATCACACAGTTTTTAATAATGAATCGAATTCAACAACAGCAAGTAATTGATAAACTACATACGAGTAAAGTGTTAATGGTTTCTGGACCTCGATTAGCAGGGAAAGAAGAGGTTATTCAGCAAGTGTTAGAACAACTGAATTTGAATTTACTCGAAATCAATGCTGGTAATAAGAAAGAACGTACAATTATTGAAGAATCATCTTCCGAAGAGTTAAGCAATTCGTTTAAGTCGTATCAATTAGTTGTCATTCACGAAGCGCAATATCTGAAAAATCTGCAAAATATTATTGAATTGGTGTTATCGGATGAGATACAAGCTAGTATTTTGCTAAATTGTTCGTTCGAACCGATGATGGATGAGTTACTGAAAGAAGTGTTGGAAGCACAACAGTTACACATTCGTATTTATCCTCCATCGTTATATGAATTAGCTTCTCATTTTGGCTTGAGTGAAGAAGAAAAGATGTTAGAAGAACGGTTGATTTTTGGTCAATATCCGGATGTTGTAAAAACTCCTGAAGTTGCAAATGAAATTTTAACACATTTGCTAGAGACGATTTTGATTACAAATTTAGGAGTGACAGATCGTATCAATAAAAAGAAGCAACTGACACGTGTATTGCAAACGTTGGCTTTTTTAGTAGGTGAACCAGTTTCATACAATGAAGTGGCGGAACGTTGTGGTTTGGATAATGAAACAGTTGAACGATACATTCATTTGTTGGAAAAGGCATATGTATTGATTCGAATACCATCCTATTCTACCGATCAACGATACGAATTGAAAAAAAGCCAATTGATTTACTTCGTAGATAATGGAATTCGAAACATATTGATCAACAACTTGAACCCTGCAGCAATTCGAATGGATTTGGATAACCTGTGGAAAAATTGGTTGATTGCTGAGAGGGTGAAATGGAATGCAATCAATAACAAACAAGTGAATTATGCTTTTTGGAGAACACACACAAAACAACAGATTGATTTCATAGAGGAATCAAATGGAAATAAAATTGCATACAAAGCAACTTGGGAAAAGAAAAAGAAAGTGAAATTCCCTCAGATGTTTCAACAATATTACCCAACAATTCCTAACCATACATTAAGTCGTTCGACTTATTGGACATTTTTGACTCGAAAATAAATGAAATCATTCGTCCATAAAGTAGCCTCATTTATTCTTGAAAAGGAATACAATTTTCAAGATTTAACGATTGTTCTACCAACAGAGCGATCAAAAAAGTATTTATCTTCAGCTTTATTTGAAGAGTTGAAAAGTCCCTTTATGGCGCCGAAGATGGTGACAATGGATGCATGGATTCGCGATTTGTCTCCTAAAGTTATACTCGATAAAACACGCTTGTTGATTCTCTTGTATGAGATTCACAATAAACTAAGACCCGATACGGAGAAAGATACATTCGAAGATTTTTTGGAATGGGGCCCTATCTTGTTGTCTGATTTTGATGAAATCGATCGCTATTTGGTTGATGTGAATGCTATTTTCAAGGATTTACACAATATCAAAGAACTTGAGTATTGGAAAATCAATGCAGATGAAGAGTTTAAGTTGTCGAATGCTCGAAAGAAGTTTTTAGAATTTTGGGATTTATTGCCAAGTTATTACGATAAACTACAGGAACGACTAGAGCAAATTGATGCAACGTATATGGGAAATGCATATAAAAGGGTTGCAGAACAAATTGATTACGTTTTCAATTCTAATAAAAATAGTCGATTCATCTTCGCTGGTTTCAATGCTATGTCGAAGGCCGAATTGAGTATTTTAAAGCAGTTATACACGTTAGGAAGAGGGGATATATTAGTTGATGGAGATACATTTTATGTAGAAAATCCTTTGCACGAAGCAGGAGCTTTTTTGCGTAAACAAAAGCAAGAGTTTGAAATCAAAGAGTTTTCATTTATAGAGAATCAAATTTGCGCGACAGAAAAAGTTATTGACGTTGTTGAATGTGCTCAAATCACTGGACAAGTGAAAGTTGCTTCAACCTATTTACAGCAATTAAATCCACATGAAATAGCGAAAACGTTGGTGCTACTTGCAGACGAATCGTTGATTGGAGCTTTATTAAAAAATATTCCAAAAAACGTAGGTAAAGCAAATATTACACTAGGTTTACCGATGAAAGGAACAGCGATTCGCAATTGGGTTGATCTTATTTTCTCAATTCAAGAGTCAAAACGTCGTTTTCGCTCAATTGGTTTTTATCATTCAGATTTTAAACGCTTGTTGAATCATCCATTCATTTCAGCATGTTGTTCTGAAGAAGAATTGCAAAAGATTCAAGAATTAGAACAAAAAATCATTGAGAAGAACTGGATTTTTGTTTCGTTAAAAGAGATTGCTATTTCACCAGATATAGATAAGTTGATTGCGATTATCCACAACGATTGGGATGCAAATTGGGAAGTTGGAATTAGCTGTATTCGCAACCTCAATAAGTTATTATTTCAATTGGTTGGAACCGATAACCACTTCGAAAAAGCGTTGTTGCAATCGTTTGATTCAGCTTTAATCGATTTTGAAAATACTGTTTCTGAAGGATTGCCAACGATGTCGATTAGAAGTTTTAAAACCTTATTCAATCAGCATTGGAGTAACAAAGGAATCGCGTATCATGGAAATCCGATTGATGGACTGCAGGTTATGGGATTGCTCGAAACACGGTTGTTAGACTTCGAAAATATTGTCTGTCTTGGATTGAACGAAGGAACAATGCCTCCTACAAACCCAATTCAATCGATGTTTCCAATGGATTTGAGACGCTATTCGGGATTGCCACTGCCACGAGATAAACAGGGGTTGTTTGCACATCACTTTTATCGTTTGCTGCACCAAAGCAAATACATGCTAATCACATACGCAGGAGCAAAAGAATCTGTAGGTAGTTCTGAAAAAAGTAGATACCTCTTGCAGATTGAAAAAGAATTGGTTCCAAAAAGTGATGGAAAGATCAAATTGAACCAGCATCATTATTTTGTTCCAGCTGAATCGGCAGAATCGTTTGAATTAACTGAAGTTCAAAAAGATCAAGCAATCATTGATAAGTTAGATGCTTTGTTTGGTAAATCTACTTCGTTTACAGCGTTGAAAAGTTATGCAACGTGCAACCTCGATTTTTACTACAAATATGTTCTTGAATTTGGGGATGAGGTTGGAGTAGAGGAGTTGCTTGAAGCGAGTAGTTTGGGTACGATTTTGCACGAAGTGTTTGAAAAATTATATGAAAAGCATGTGAAGTTTAAGGATGGAGAGATAAATCCTGGTGGTGGACTACCATTGCGACCTTCAGATATTGATGAAATGATTGTTCGCTTAAAGCCTGAATTAGAAAAAGCGTTTTTGAAATACTTTGATCAGGATAAAACAGCCTTTTCTTTTGGGAAAAATAATTTGTCTTTTCAGATTGCTTATAAGATGATGAGTGATTTTCTGAAAGAAGAAAAGCGATTTATCGAAATGCCTAATTCGGTTGTTATTTTGCATTTGGAGAAAAACATCAAATACAAGGATTGTCTTCAGATTAATGGTGAAACAAAAGAAATTGTTTTTAACGGAACAATAGATAGAGTCGATGAGGTAAATGGCAAATTGCGTTTAGTTGACTATAAGTCAGGTCGAATTAAAGAAGATGTAATCAAGTTAAAGAAGAATTCGAGTGGTAGATCATCAAAGCCCGTTTGGCTACAGAATTTTGAAGGAGGTTATGCTATGCAGTTGGCAATGTATTGTTATTTGTATTTCAAGACTGAAAATATACTCCCAACAGCAGCTGGTTTGATTTCATTGCCGAATATCCGCAAAGGTTTTATATCATTAGAACCAACAGATCACGATATTCAAGAATTAATTGAGCTATTCCCAATTTGGATTAGTGAGTTATTAGAAGAAATGTACGATACATCCATTCCTTTTAGTCACCAAGGAGATATGAATAAAGAACATTCATACTGCAAATACTGCTTTTAAAATTGTAAGTAGTGGATGTCGCAATTTAGAAGCTCAAATTTTGGCTGATTTTCTTTGAATATTCCGTAAATT
>DATGOZ010000207.1:0-6100 GCA_035305395.1 Taishania sp.
AAAAAAGGATTCGTTGTAGATTTTTCAATCTCTATTGGACTGCGTTATAAAAATGTCTATCACACAGAACGACAAAACATAGAACATAACATGCTAGGAACTAGACATCCTAACCTTTATTACTTTTCAAATAGACCAATGAGAGGGCCTGGCTTTAGCTTTACACCCAATATCCGTCTTGGATGGAATTTCTAGAACAATCCATTACATCCAAAGTTTTAACCCTACCTTTGCTCCCATTATCCATCAAACAAAAATCTATGTCATTTGACCAATTAGGATTATCGCAAGGAATCCAAAAAGCATTGCAATTACAAGGAATTGAACAACCATTCCCAATTCAAACTGCAGCAATTCCACTAATTCTAAAAGGTAAAAATGTACTTGGTTTGGCACCAACAGGTTCTGGTAAAACAGCAAGTTTTGTGTTGCCAATTTTGGAAACGCGTCAAGCGGTATTGTACAAATCATCTCGAAATATTCCTGTTTTAATGTTGGTTCCAACGCGCGAATTAGCCATTCAAATTGAAGAATTTGTTCGTGCATGTACACCGCATCTCAAAAGACCAATCCGCAGTATGGCGGTTTATGGAGGTGTAGCTGTCAACCCGCAAATGAAAAATATGATGGGAACGGAAATCCTCATTGCTACTCCAGGACGATTGATCGATTTATTGAACCAAAAAGCACTTTCATTGAAGGATGTTGAAACATTGGTGGTCGATGAAGCGGATAAAATGTTTCAATTAGGTTTCGAAGAAGAACTAAATACAATCTTGGATTTACTTCCTTCGTATTGTCAAAATATTCTTTTCTCTGCAACACTGAACGATAAAGTTGAAGCAATCAAAGAGCGACTAAAAGTTGCTTTTGAAACTGTTGAAATTGAAAAAGAGGAAGACAACATCGATGCAATTGAACAATTAGCTTATCACGTAAAACCAGAAGTGAAAGGTCCATTTTTGCGTTACCTCATCAAATCGCAGGACATGAAACAGGTATTGGTTTTTGTTTCTTCTACCCGTACTGCCGACAATTTATTTGAAAAATTGCGAAAAAACGGAATCAAGGCAGCTTCATTACATGGAAAATTAACACAAGGAGCTCGTGTAGATGCCTTGAAGGCGTTCAAAGATGGCAAAGTAAAAGTCTTAATCGCAACGGATTTACTGTCTCGAGGTATTCACATCGAACAATTGCCTGTTGTTATCAACTACGAATTACCACGCTCGCCATTGGATTATGTGCATAGAATTGGAAGAACTGGTCGAGCGAATGAAACAGGAAGAGCCATTAGTTTAATCACAGACGATGAAATGCACCACTTTAAAATCATCCAAAAGAAGATGAAAAAGCACGTAGATTTATTCCCAACAGACACCATCAATTTACACGGATATTAATTTTTACATCAACTATTTTCAAAAAATATACGCTCAAAGCCTTTTGTTTTCGAGAGGTTTTAATTTTTTTTGATTTTCGATGTAACAAAACTTAGTCGATATTTGTCTTATCTATAGAAACGCAACAAAAGACAATGGATCAACAAACATTTCAAACTACAGTTTTCGTTCATAAGGACAAGCTGTTTCGCTTTGCGAAAAGGATGTTGATTAGTCATGATGAAGCTTTTGATACTGTCCAAGACGTGATGATGCATTTATGGCAAATGCGCGACGAATTAAACAAGTATAAAAACATTGAAGCATTTTGTATGCAATGTGTAAAGAATGCATGTTTGAATCGATTAAAACGTCAAGAAGTAGTTGAAGAACATCAGTTGCACATTATTAGAAATACTTCTTACGACCATGCGGGTGCGGATAATACAAAAGAAGTCATTCTAGAATTGATTAATGAATTACCAGAAAAGCAACGAATGGCGATTCATTTAAGAGATGTAGAAGAATATGATTTCGCTGAAATAGCAGAGATCATGGAAATGGAAGAAAATGCGGTTCGAATCAATGTGATGCGAGCACGACAAAAGATAAAAGTTCAACTTGAAAAATTATTCGATTATGAACAAAGAAGAGTTTGATGATTTAACAGGGAAATTTTTCTCTGAAGATCAAGGAAAAGATGAAGGACAATTTTCAGCGTTGGACAAAGCTTATTTTGAAGCGTTGAAAGGGGAAAAAGATGTCACAATGGATTGGGATTTTGATTCATTCTTACAATCTACAGAAGGACAAGAAGAACAGGTTGGAATCAAATTAGCATCAAAAAAACCATTCCAAATAGGAAAAGCGATGTACTGGGCTGCTGCTTCAATCGCATTAATTTTCGCAAGTAGTGTTTTCATTAACCAACATCGAGAAGTAACACATCGTATTGTAAATAAGGTAGATTTATCACAACTACCTACAGAACAACCAGACGAAGTTGAACAACCAGAAAATACTGCTGTTTCAATTACAACAGAATCAAACGAAGTTAAAAAGGTAAAACCTTACAAAAATACTCCATCATCCCATAAATTGGTATACAATCCGGAATATGTCGAGATTAATGGAAAACCGGTTGATGATGAAGAAGAAGCAATTCGACTAGTAATGCAATCACTAGGAAAATTCGCTTCAAAAGTAGAACAAAGTGTTTCCACAATGGAAAACGTAAAATATTTATCAATTAAAATTTAAAACGACATGAGAAAATTAATCACAATCATCGCATTGATTTTTGCAAGTTACACGTTTGGACAAACTTCAAAAATTACGCAACTATTTGATCAATACCAAAACACAAAAGGTATTACATCAATCAAAATTGCTAAACCCATGTTTCAATTGATTAATTCACTTGATATCAATGATAGCGATATGGCTAAAATTAAACCTTTGATTAGTAAAATCAACTCGCTAAGAATCATTGTTTTGGAAAAAGATTCTGAAAATGCAACTCAATTCACGAAATTACAAAGTGATATTACTGCAGCATTGAAAGGATTAAACTACGAGGAATTGATGGCAATTTCTGAAGATGGTGAGTCAATCAAAATTCTTTCTGAAAACACTCAATCAAACCTGTTAAACAATCTATTGTTGTCTATCAACGGTGAAGATGAAACTGTATTTATGGTTTTAGAAGGGTTGATTTCAATGGAAGATATCAATGGTTTAATTAGTAACGAAGAAAAATAATAGAGTCATGAAAGTTAAATTATTGTTCGCTATAATGATCTTATTCTTGTTGACATCATGTGTGGTTTCGAAAAGATCAAACTTTGGATTTGTTAAAAACAAATGGATCGACAAAGAAGCAGAAGTTGTTTCAGTTAATGCATCTCTTTTATTTGCTCGTCCTCTTTTGAAAGGCGCTATTGAAGATGCTGAAAACAAAGAAGATTTAGAAAAAATGACAAAAAGTCTTCGCAGTGTAAAAGTATTGGCAATTGAAAATCAAAAAGATAATACAAAAATCAAAGATGCTTACCAAAAATATATGAATCGCAAAAACTTTGATGAATGGTTATCAATCAACGCAGAAGGTAACTTAGTTGAAATCAGTGCAAAACAACGTGCAGAAAAAATCAAACGATTGATGATTGCTATCAATTCAGAAGATGGTGAAAGCGTTTTCGTAAGATTGAAAGGAAAATTTAATCTAAATGATTTGTCTGATGCACTAGGCTCGATGGCAGAGAAAAAATTGAAAGACAAAAAAGGATTTGACTTGGTTATTAACTAATCGTTAAAGTACTTCTACAGTCTGTTTATTTATCAACGACAACAAACAGAAAAAAACCTCCCCATAAGGTAATTTGGGGAGGTTTTTTATTTAGAATAACTTGTTCAATAACTCATCATCTACCACTTCAGGAACGGTGACTTTCAAATTCGGTTCAATTTCCATAGCACGTTTAATAGCAAACATTGCTCCTTCATTTCGAGCCCAACTTCTTCGTGCAATTCCGTTGTTTACATCCCAATGAAGCATTGATTTCAATCTGCGTTCAGAATCCGATGATCCGTCTAATAACATACCAAATCCTCCATTGATTACTTCACCCCAACCTACTCCACCACCATTGTGAATAGAAACCCAAGTTGCACCTCTAAAAGAATCACCAATTGCATTTTGAATTGCCATGTCAGCGGTAAAACGTGATCCATCATAAATATTAGATGTCTCACGGTAAGGCGAATCTGTTCCAGAAACATCGTGGTGATCGCGACCTAAAACAACAGGACCAATTTTCCCAGCAGCAATTGCGTCATTAAATGCTTTCGCGATTTTCATTCTTCCTTCAGCATCAGCATACAAGATTCTCGCTTGCGAACCAACTACTAATTTATTTTGCTGTGCTCCTTTGATCCATTGAATATTATCAGCCATTTGCTGTTGAATCTCAGCTGGCGAATGTTGCATAATTTCTTCCAATACAGCACAAGCAATATCATCCGTTATTTGCAAATCTTCTGGTTTTCCTGAAGTACACACCCATCTAAATGGACCAAATCCGTAATCAAAACACATCGGTCCCATGATATCTTGTACATACGATGGATACTTAAACTCACGACCCAATGTCGGATTCGGATTCATCACATCAGCACCAGCACGAGAAGCTTCTAACAAAAATGCATTTCCATAATCAAAGAAATACGTTCCTTTTGCTGTATGTAAATTGATCGCTGCTGCATGTCTTCTCAACGATTCTTGTACTTTTTGTTTGAACAATTCAGGCTCATTTGCCATCATCTCATTCGACTCTTCAAAACTCTGACCAACAGGATAATAACCACCAGCCCAAGGATTGTGTAGCGAAGTTTGATCAGATCCTAAATCAATTTGAACTCCAACTGCTGCAAATTTTTCCCAAACTTCAACAACGTTTCCAAGATACGCAATAGAAACAGCTTCTTGATTTGCTTTTGCTTGATTCACACGTTCAACCAGTTGATCCAAATCGTCAATGATTTCGTGTACCCACCCTTGCTCGTGTCGAATTTTTGTAATTTTTGGATTAACCTCTGCACAAACAGTTACACATCCAGCAATTGTTCCAGCTTTTGGTTGTGCTCCACTCATACCACCTAATCCAGAAGTAACAAATAAACTACCGGCAGGACTTTTTTGAATTTTACGGAAACCATTCAACACGGTGATTGTTGTACCGTGTACAATTCCTTGCGGGCCAATATACATATACGACCCAGCTGTCATTTGACCGTATTGCGTAACACCAAGTGCATTGAAACGTTCCCAATCATCCGGTTTCGAATAATTCGGAATCATCATACCATTTGTCACTACAACACGTGGAGCATCTTTATGCGAAGGGAATAACCCCATTGGATGACCTGAATACATAACCAATGTTTGTTCATCAGTCATTTCAGCCAAGTATTTCATCGTCAAACGATACTGAATCCAGTTTGAAAATACCGCACCATTTCCTCCATACGTAATCAACTCATGCGGATGTTGTGCAACTGCGTGATCCAAATTATTGTGAATCATCAACATGATTGCTTTTGCTTGCAACGATTTCCCTGGATATTGATCGATTGGACGAGCAAAAATCTTGTAATCAGGTCTATAACGATGCATATAGATACGCCCAAATTGTTCTAATTCCTCCGCAAAATCAACTGCTAATTCAGCATGTTGTTCTTTTGGGAAATATCTTAATGCGTTCGCAATTGCTAATCGTTTTTCTTCTTTTGTCAGAATATCTTTACGTTTTGGAGCATGGTTTACAGTCAAAATGTAATCCTTCTTCGGTGGAATCTGATTTGGAATTCCTTGCAATATATCGTTTTCAAACTCTTGTTGTGTCATTGTCAAATAAACTTGATTGATAACTGAATTCAAAAATAGGGATATTAGATGAATTATGAATACTGAATGTTGAATACTGAATAGAGAATTAAGAATAGAGAATACTAAATGATGAATAGGAAGTAACAAAGAAGGTACTTCTGAAGATGTAATGGTTGGGCGTGTCCCCAAAAGAGTTTTGGGGTCGGGCTTTCCGCACTACACGGTAGTAAGCTTCTATCCCTCACGCGGGGTGAAAACTAGTAAGTTGCAATTAATAAATCTTAAATTAAAGAATTCAAATATCAGATATTAGACATAAAACATTAATTTT
>DATGOZ010000208.1:0-8360 GCA_035305395.1 Taishania sp.
TCTGCAGCCTTCAACACCTTATCCTTTTCACTTTCGTGAATTGTAAGTGGATAAGAACGTCCAGCAACAACTACTTTAATTGACAACTTACTCATGCATTATTTTTTAACTGACCAATGCAGTATTCAATTTCCCTTACCATTTCGTCAATTTGTTCCTGATCAATTTCTTTTGATTCAGGTTGGATGACGATTTGATTTTTGACCTCCACCAATTCCGCTTTCAACGTAGAAATTTCGTCTACTTGTGATTTGTTGTCCAACGAAAGTTTCTCGTTTTCAGATTTCAAATCTGCAATCACAGAATCCTTCGCAGCTAATTCACTTTTCAATCGGCTTACTTCATTCTCCAACGTTGATATATCCTGTCTTTGTTGATTTAAAGACGCCAACAACGCGTCCTTTTTCAGGCGTATATCTTGTATGATATGTTGAATTTTTTCGTTCATGGATTCGGTCCAGATACAAAGTTAATATTCAAAACTGTTAAAACAACACTTTTATTATTCAACTTCAAAAAAAAATAATCACGACAATGTGAATTATCCTCTAAATTTGGTTAAGTGCATCTTGCACAATTTGATCGTGATCAAATGCCAACTGCGGTAATTCATCAACTGAAAACCAAGCCAATGACTTTGCATCATCTTGTGCAATAGCTATTTGGTCATCCATCAATTCACCAACAAAAGCAATAGAAACAGTGTGACCTCGAGGATCTCTATCCGGTTTTCCGTAAGCCTTCAGCTGCTTTAAACCTAATAAAACAATGTTCGTTTCTTCTTGTAATTCGCGTTTTGCCGCATCTTCTAGATCTTCCCCACGATCAACAAATCCACCTGGTAAAGCCCAGCAATCTTTATATGGATCTTTCATCCGTTGAATCAATAGAATTTGCTTTACTCCATGTTCAAAACGGAATAACACAATATCAACAGTAACAAATATTGAAGGTATATAACCCAATTATGCGTAATGTTGTTGCAATTTGTTTGACATGTAATTGAAAAGATTTGTCAATGGTTTTTCGACCATCATCTTCAAAAACATATTTACTTCTCCATCGAATGCAATATAACCTTCTGTTTTGTCACCAATTTCATTGATGTGAACTGTTAAATTGAAAGGAAATGGAGACTTATCTCCAGATTTAAGAAACAATTTATTTGGCTCCTCTCCTCCATTTTGAACTAATGTGATTGTTACACCCCCTTGAACTTTAAAAGAACATTCTGTTTCAGAAGACTTGAAATCTGAAATATTATCCTTTGGTAATAAGTGAATAAGGTTGTTTGCATCTTTCAAAAATGCATATATCGTATCTGGTGAAGCATTTACTTCAACTTTAGTGCTATCAATTTTCATATTATTTTTTCCATTCTGAAGGATTGATTTTCCAATCCTTCAATGATTCAACATCTTCTTTTGTAATATACGTATCGTCTAATGCTTTTTCGATCAAAATGTCGTAGTTTGTTAACGTAGTGTACGGACATTTCGCGTCTTTAAAATTTTTGTCTGCCACTTCAAAACCGTAAGTAAAGATTGCAACAAGACCTTTGACATCAAGTTTTGCTTCGCGAAGTGCTTCAACAGCCTTCAAACTACTACCCCCTGTTGAAATCAAATCTTCAATTACAATCACTTTTTGACCTTCTTCAAAATGACCTTCAATCTGATTTCCCATTCCATGTCCTTTCGGAGAACTTCTTACATAAATGAATGGCAAGCCCAATTCTTCTGCAACCAATGCACCTTGCGCAATACCACCTGTAGCAACACCAGCAATTACATCTGGTTTGCCATACTTTTCCAAAATCACTTCACTGTAATTCTGACGAATGAATGTTCTAATATTTGGATAGGAAAGAGTTACGCGATTATCGCAATAAATTGGAGATTTCCATCCTGAAGCCCATGTAAATGGATTTTTAGGCTGAAGTTTTACAGCTTTGATTTGTAACAAAAATTCTGCTACTTTTACGGCTCTATCTTTATTCAAATTCATAACGGCAAATGTACAAAGTTTTTGTTGAAAACAGACCTATAATAATTTGTGAAAAAAATACTTTCACATTTGAGAGTATTTTAGTGTTTTCTAACAAAATCGAGTCTATTGAAAAAAACTTATTTCCGTTATTTGAAAAAAATTCACCCAAAATCCCAATTGTTGTATTATCCAAAGACCCTGATTATGACTTTAACAGACTGTTTTCCAACCACAAACTAATTAAAGCAGCAGGAGGAATTGTACAAAATAAAGAAGGAAAATTACTCTTCATCAAACGTTTTGGGAAATGGGACATTCCGAAAGGCAAACTTGACGAAAATGAAGATCCAGAAAAAGGTGCTATTCGTGAAATTGAAGAAGAATGTGGCATTTTAAATCCAACAATCGATAAATTCATTTGTAATACATATCACACTTACCTCGATACATACAAAGGAAAAAACAAACTCACGCTCAAGAAAACGTATTGGTATAGTCTTCATTATGATGGTGATGAAGAGTTGATTCCACAAACGGAAGAAGGAATTACTAAAGTAAAATGGTTCAAACCTTCCAAAATTGACAAAGTACAATCAAACACTTATGAATCCATTTTGGATGTGATTGATGTTTTCCTTCATCCAACAAAAGAAAAAGCAATTTTTAATCCTTAAATACACGATCTTTTAAAAACGGCAATTTAAGTCGCATTTCGTCTAATTCAGCTCTATCCAACTCGCAACTAAATACGATTTCTTCATTGGAAAATTCCTTCAAACGGTTTCCGTGTAAATCGATAACACAACTATCTCCAGAATAATTTAAATCTAACTGATCAACACCAACACGATTAAGTGCAGCCAAATAACATTGATTTTCAATTGCTCTCGCTGGCAATAGATTTCTCCAATGTTGGCTTCTTCTTTCTGGCCAATTGGCAACATACAGCAACAAATCGTATGCAGGTTCACCTCCTTGATGTTTGTTTAACGCTATTTCAGGGAAACGTAAATCGTAACATATTTGCAATCTAATTTTCCATCCACGGAAGTTTACGATAACTTCTTTATCTCCACTTGCAAATACTTTATCTTCTCCTGCTAAACCAAAGGTTTTTCGTTTATCATAAACATGCAATGTCCCATTTGGTTCAACAAACAAACCGCGATTGAAAAATTTATCATTTTCCTGAATAATTAACGATGTATAAATCGCTGCATCTAATTTATTCGCCATCGACTTCAACCATTCAATTGATTTGGAGTCATTCATTTGTTCAGCTAATTCTGGTGCATTCATCGAAAACCCTGTGTTGAACATTTCAGGCAACAATATCAAATCTGTTTTGGAAACGCCTTGAAGCAAACGTTCGTAATTTGCGAAATTAGCTTCTTTGTTTTCCCAAATTTGATTCGCTTGAACCAATGTCACATTTAGATTGCTCATATTTAATTAGATTTTTCTTAAAATTTCGGCTGCTTGCTCCAATGTCTCATCTGTCTTTGCAAAACAAAAACGAATATGTTTTAAATCTTTTCCATTTGCATTGAAAACAGAAACAGGAATTGTAGCAACCTTATTTTCGACCAATATGCGTTTTGTAAACACTACATCACTTTCGTCTGAAATAGCAGCATAACTAGCTAGTTGAAAATACGTTCCATTACTTGGCAACAACTCAAAACGACTTCCCTTTAACAGTGATTGAAAATAATCTCTTTTTTGTTGATAGAATTTACCCAATTGCTGCACATCAACTTCTTTTAAGTAAGTTGCTAAAGTTGCTTGTGCTACACTATTCACACAAAACACAACAAACTGATGTACTTTTTTCACTTCATCCATCAAATGTGTCGGTCCAACGATATAACCTACCTTCCATCCTGTGATATGGAATGTTTTTCCAAACGAACTCACTGCCAAAGAGCGATTGTGCAATTTTGGTCGGTGATGAACAGAAATATGTTTTTCCTCAAACGTAATGTATTCATAGACCTCATCCGACAATACCAATAAATAGGGATTCTTCTCTACTAACAATTCCAATGCTTCATAATCTGCTTGAGTCCACGTTTTTCCCGATGGATTATGCGGATTGTTGATGATGATAATGCGTGTTTTTGGAGTAATTGCATCTTCGATGGCATTCCAATCTGGCAAATAGTCATCTTTCAATTGAACATGTTTTGGAATTGCACCAGACAAAATAATTCCCGACTCGTATGAATCATAACATGGATCAAGCACAAGTACTTCGTCACCAAAATTTGTCAATGCTTGTAAGATCGTGAAAATCCCTTGACATCCTCCAGCTGTAATTAAAATTTCCGTATTTGGATCAACCATACGTTGGTAAGATTGCTTCGTTAATTTTGCCAATTCTTCCAATAAAATTGGATTTCCAGCCATTGGACTGTATTGGTTACTTTGAGCTTTTGTTACCACATCCGCATGAATTTCCGTCAATCGCTGATCGATTGAGAAATTTGGAAACCCTTGCGACAAATTGATTGCTTGATGTTCGAGCGCCATCTTCGACATGACGCTAAATATGCTTGTTCCTATATTGGGTAATTTAGACATTGTTCAATTTTTATACGAATATACAACTTACCAGTAATTAATTTGGCTGCACTCGTTGATTCAACCAATTCAAAATATCATTGTAAACCTCATCCTTATTGATCTCATTCAAAATTTCATGTCGCATTTTCGGATACAGTTTGAGCGAAACATCTTGAAATCCTTTGTTTACTAATTGTTGGTAAGTAATCTTAACACCTTTTCCAAAATCACCGATTGGATCATCTTCACCACTTACAAATAGAAATGGAAATTTTCGAATGATGTCTTTTGCCCAATTTTTAGTTGTTGCACGCTCAACAACTGACAACAGTGTATAAAATCCATTGTTTGTAAACGGAATTCCACACAAAGGATCTTTCAAAAACTCATCCCTATTTTCAATACTTTTACTTAACCAATTTGTTCCATGGTGACTCGGTTCATTTTTGAACTTAACATTATTTATCTTCACAAATAGTTTGTTGACAAACTGATCTTGCTTTTCAGGAGCCAATTTATTTTTCAAAGCAAACCATGCCTTAGCAAAACCAATTCCTGCTTTGGGTCCTCCTGTTCCAACTATTATTGCACCATCAAAACGCTGTTGAGCAACTTGCAGGAGACATCTAGTAATAAACGAACCCATTGAATGTCCCAGCACAAAATGAGGCACCGTTGGATACTTATGTTCCAAATAAGCTGCCATGTTTTCGGCATCCAATACAACTTGATTCATTGGGTCTTTTTTATAGAAATACCCAAATTTTTTATTTATTTCTGCGGTTTTTCCATGTCCAAGATGATCATACGTCACAACAGCAAAACCATTTTCAGCTAAAAATTTTGCAAAATCAGCATAGCGACCACTGTGTTCTTGCATGCCGTGAAGTATCAAGACAGTACCTCTTATTTGAGTCTCTTTTGGTACAAAAAGTGTAAAAGCTAATTTATGTAGTTCATCATCAAGTGAAGAACTTTGAAGGTATGAAGATTTTATTTCGAGCATATCAATCCGAACTAATTTTAATCAATTATAATTTATTAGCATTAAATTAATCATATTACCATTCAAAGAATGTAATTTAGCGTTATGAGTCGTAAAAAAGATAAAAAAACAAAGGGCAATAATAAGAAAAAGAACAACCTGAAGGGTAGTTTAACAGTTCTTATTCGCAAGACCTTTGAAAAAAACGAATCAAGTGAATTGACACATAAGCAAATTTGTACCCTACTTGATTTACGCGAAGGAGCATTACGCAAATTAACCTTCGAAATATTACAAGAATTAACTTCACAAGGATTTTTAAGACAAGTAAGTCACAGTACTTACAAAATCAATAAAGAGCTTACCATTCTAACTGGATACTTAGATCTAAACCAACGAGGAGCTGGGTTTGTTTCCGTTGAAGGATATGACAAAGATATTTATATTGCTCCAAACAATGTAGGAAGAGCAATTGGAGGTGACTTGGTAAAACTTCAGATTACACGCCTAGGAAAAGCGAGAATTGAAGGTTCAATTATTGAAGTTGTTGAACGCGAGCGAACTCACTTTGTTGGAACATTACAAGTAAGTGAAAAATTTGCATTTCTAATTCCAGACAACCAACGAGTTGGAACGGATATTTTCATTCCGAAGGAAAAATTAAATGGTGCCAAAAATGGTGAAAAGGTTTTGGTTAAAATTACCGTTTGGCCAGAATCAACATCCAATCCATTTGGTGAAGTAGTTGAGCGTCTTGGTCACCGCACTGCAAATGATACTGAAATGATTTCCATCTTGGTAAATCAAGGAATTGATTATGAATTTCCACAAGAAGTCATTGCAGAGGCAGAACACGTAACCATGGATCTTGATCCAAAAGAAATTAGCACAAGAAGAGATATGCGCGATGTTCTAACGTTCACCATTGACCCATTTGATGCAAAGGATTTTGATGATGCACTTTCCTACCAAAAATTGGAAAATGGTGACATTGAAATAGGTGTTCACATTGCGGATGTTAGCCACTATGTGCGACCTGGTTCACCGATGGATAAAGAAGCTTTACATCGTTCGAATTCAGTATATCTTGTAGATCGAGTAGTTCCGATGTTGCCAGAACAGTTGTCAAATTTTGCTTGCTCATTGAGACCAAATGAAGATAAATACAGTTTTTCTGTGGTCTTCACAATGGATGAATTAGGGAAAATCAAACATACGTGGTATGGAAAAACGGTTATTCATTCAGACAGAAGGTTCACCTACGAAGAAGCACAAGAAATCATTGAAGGAAAAGAAGACTCGTATGCGGAAGTCATTCATTTGATGGACAAGATTGCAAAATCGTACCGTGCAAAACGCATGAAAAAAGGTGCAATCAACTTTGAATCAGAAGAAATGCGTTTCAAATTGGATGAAGACAAAAATCCAATAGAAGTTGTGATTAAAACATCTAAGGATGCACATAAATTGATTGAAGAATTCATGCTCTTAGCAAACCGTTCTGTTGCAGAGTTCATTGGAAAACCTTCTAAAGATCGCGATCCTATTCCATTTGTATACCGTGTTCACGACGAACCAGATTTAGCGAAAATAGAATTGTTCAAGTTGTTCATCGACAAATTTGGCTACGAATTGGATGCATCTGATTTGAAAACGGTATCTAAAGCAATGAATAAGTTATTGACTGACATTCGCTATGAAAATGAATATTCGATTATTCAGTCAATGGCTATTCGTTCGATGGCAAAAGCCACTTACGAAACAGAAAACATCGGTCACTACGGATTAGCTTTTGAATATTATACTCACTTCACCTCACCTATTCGTCGTTATGCCGATTTGATGGTTCACCGCATTTTGTTTGATGAATTGACACATCGCAATCATAAATACGGTACTGGATTAGACGATATTTGTAAGCGTATTTCGCGCAACGAACGCAAAGCTGCCGAAGCAGAAAGAGAATCGACAAAATACTTCCAAACGATATTTGTTTTGGATAAAATTGGAGAAGAATTTGAAGGAACAGTTACAGGAATCGCTGAACAAGGAATGTACGTCAGAATGGACGAAAACAAATGTGAAGGTATGGTTCCAATGAGTGAAATTCCTGGTGATCGCTATTACTTCGATGCTGATAAATTTAGAATTGTTGGAGCAAAATATCAAAAAGAATACAACTTTGGCGATCGTGTAAAAGTTCGAATATTTGAAGTTTCTCCAAGAAAAAGACAAATTGATTTAGAATTAGTTGTTTAATCGTTAAAATGATGAAAAAGATACTACTTGCATTTTTAATTCTTCAAAGTCAAGCATACGCACAACAAGAAACACGTTTGCAACCAAAATTTGACCTGCAAGAATGCAAGGAATCTTTGCTTTTATTTGATGCATTCATGAATGAAGTTCCAGTAACGGAATTTGCTTCCAAACATCAATTAACAAACTACAAATTTAGCTATCGTTCTCCTGCAATGGGATTGGATAACATGTGGGATTTATGGATTCGAGAAGATTCTACTGTATTTCTTGTCATGAGAGGAACAACTGGTGATCCAAAATCCTTATTAGCTGATTTTTACTGTGCGATGTTGCCTGCACAAGGAGAAATTCGATTGAACAATCAAACAACATTTTCTTATAAAGTTGCACAACATCCAGAAGCAGCCATCCATGCTGGATTTTTGACAAGTTTCGCATTCATTGCAAACGATGCGCAACCAAAAATTGACTCACTTTACAATATTGGATATTCACAATATATCGTAGCAGGACACAGTCAGGGAGGTGCCATTGCATTTTTAATTACATCGTGGTTGCA
>DATGOZ010000209.1:0-10570 GCA_035305395.1 Taishania sp.
ACCAATCGGAAAAATTAATTCATTACCTCTTACAAGATTCCGATTATTTGAATGAACTTTTACATAACCTGGATTTTCACTCTCAACGACATTAAATTCGAATGAATCGGATTTAAATACTGGTTGATTCTTTACTTTAACTAACATAAATGCAGACCAAACACCAATCTCTGAAGGTGCAATCCTCGCTCGGAAAGGATAAGGGGTTTCAATTGGATCCCAATCGTCCGTTTCTTCATTTTCGAAGTATTCACGATAATAAAATGCATCAACATGCTTCTTAAGTCCAGATTTCAAATGAATATAATGCAGTTCAATATCTAAATCCCATTCTAAAAACGGATTTAACTCGGTTGCATACAACCCTTCTTGAAATAGAAATTGATCAACTCGATTTTGAATATCGATTGGAATCCGGATTCCAAGTTCAAACTTGTGATATTTTAAAATTGAATCCGCATTTGAATAGTTTGTAGTCACAATTTCTATTCGTGGATCACGCAATAAAATATACTTATTTTCAAATATTTCAACTGATTTTTGCGAAAAACAATGTAATTCAGCAATAAAAATTAAAAGAAATAAAAAGAAATTTTGCATTAAAATTTAGTCGAATTAATTGTTTGAAAATTCCACTTATAACGATACCAACATATCGCAAAGAAAGCTAGTTGTCCGCCAAATAACAAAATGAAATCAGTCCAATCAAAACTTGGCGGATTTGTATCCAAAAACAATGCGTCCGTCTGAAACACTTGCCAATTACTTGTTACAATCAATGCAGCAAATAAATTGTTTGCAAAATGAAATCCAATGGATAATTCCAAGCCATTATCGATTGCTCTCAATAATCCTAAAAATATTCCTGTACCAATATAAAAAACAAATGCAATGCTTCCTAAAGCCTGAACTTCTGGATTTGAACCATGCAACAACCCAAAAACAACACCGGTAAATATTACGGATAGCCATGCATTGCCTAAAAATTGTAGTCCTATTCGATAAAGCAAAGATCGAAATACTAATTCTTCAGCAGCACACTGCAGCAATAAGATAATTGAAGCAACGAATACTAGTGGAATGAATTTTTCGAAATTGAAATTATACAATACATGTTCGTTCTTTGTCAGCAAAAATGATCCAATTGAGATTACGAACCACACTCCAAATCCAAACAAAATTCTATTCCAATCAACTTTAGATCGATTGGTAATTCCAAACGTAAAGCTCCAACCCAAAAGCAATTTTGTAATTGGAAAAAACGAGAGACAAACCAATACCCAAGGCAACATCAGCAAGACAAAAGAAAGTGAATGACCATACGCTTCACCCAACGCCAAGACTAAATCAGATGATGGACCTGGAAGCAACGCATAAAGCAAAGCCGCTGGTAAATTCCCGATAATGTACACCAAGCAAATTAGCGCAAGAACACCAAGATATCTTAACATCGGTTGATCAGTTTTAATGGATTTATTTTGTTCCGAAATCACCATCAATGTGACGCTCCTTTTTATCTGGATAAATATCTGCGATAGTCACCAAAATCCCTGTTTCCTCAACATTTCCAAAGTCAGCATTTACTGCTGTTCCAAATGTCTTCATTGTCGGAGAAAGATTCATGTAAATATTCACCAACGGCGGAATATTTTCACCTTTTTCACGCACAAACGCATTCAATTCCTTGAATGCATCCTTGTATTCCAATTCATCCTTAATTAAATCATTGAACGGCTTGCTTTCCTTCAAAACAAGAGGAGAAATAGGCTTCATTAAATTGTCATTATCTGGGAAAAAGTGATTCAAGAAATGTAAAAGAAAATCCCTTGCTTCCGTTTCATAAGTTGGATACATGGTTACTTTCCCAAAGAAATATTTGATATCAGGATTAAAGATTATTAATGCTCCTAATCCATCCCAAATATTATCTAAAGCATATAACCCTTTTCGAGGATTATTTGCAGGTTGAAATGCAGGTTGAACCCAACTTCTTCCCAATTCTATCGTGTAAGGCAAATAATCCTTAACAAATCGATCTGAAAACTCGAAGTAATGAGTTGTAGATAATGCAATTTCACCTGAATCTAAAATTGCTTCATCACAGCGTTTGAATCGATATCCTCCGATTATTTCTTCATCTTCGGGTGACCAAACGATTAATTGCTCATAACAATGTTCGCTTGTATCGAATTCATCTAGATCAATTTCCTTTCCAGTTCCACCTCCTGAAGTTCTGAATGTAACTTCTCGAAGACGGCCTATTTCCAATAAAACATTTGGAGCATTGTGCGTATTTACGATGTAAATTTCATTTTCTCCTTTTCGCGTATATCTAACAAAACAATCTTTAGACAATTCTGCTTTAAGAATACCCTTGTCTATAGGTTTAATAATTGGTTCCATCCTACTTAAACTTTTCTTCACCCAATTGGTAAACAATTTTTTTAATTTCTTGAGCCCATTGCTCATCAGACCTACCATCCTTCAGTTGATCTGGAGATATTGGTGATCCGATTCTAAAATTTATTTCTTTGCCTTTTTGATTAAATAACTCATCTGACAAATAGAACATTTCTATGTTTGCTTTTATCCCAAAGAATCTTCTAAAGTTAGACAAATTATAAAAAAAATTGGACAATCTTCCTTCAATATGAACAGGAACTATCTGTAAATCATGACGCTTCGCATATTTCACAAAAGTTTTCTTCCATTCTAAATCTACAATTTTTCCTTTAATTTTCCTACTAACCAATCCTGCTGGAAAAATTCCAACTGCCGCACCTGAAGAAAATAATTCTGTCATCTGCATATACAATTTTCTATCATTGGATCCGTGTTTGTTTACACCAACAAACAATCCTTGAAGCGGAGTAAGATTGAGCAACAAGTCGTTGACAATAAACTTCATGTCTGATCTGCAATCTCTAACTGCATCTACAAAGGCCATTGCATCCATCCCTCCTAAAGGGTGATTCATAGCTATAATAACACCTCCTTCTACAGGAATATTTTCTTTACCCGTGACGTTTACTTTTAATTCAAAATCACGAACGATTGCACTGCAAAAATCTTCATTCTTGTAATGGCCATTTTTACGCATGAACTCATTGACTTCATCTTGATGCAATACCCTTTTTAAGTATCCATATACAAATCCGGGAATCAACTTTGCAAGTTTTTTGTTCTTACTTGCAATCAATTTTCGGATATCTATAAATTTTGAAACACTCATATTATTACGAAAATACTATTTTGATTTCGATTCCCCTATAATTTTAGCCATTACTCTTATCAAAAAATCAAAAAAAAAACCTCTTCAATAAAAATTTACTGATAGTTGCCAAGGTAACTATTTTTTATTGAAAATTTTCCTTATATATTCGTAAGCAACAGTTTAAACTATATAAAAAAAATAAATCATTTTCTTTAATAACTGTACTATCCTACGTGTGATAACTAAAACTTAAAAAGGCAGTTTGATAGACTGCCTTTTTATATTAACATGAATTATTTACCTCGGTAAATAAATAAAAATAAATTTAATTCGTATTTTTATGACTATGAACTCGAATACATTAATGGTCATTGCAAGCATAGGTCTATTATCAGTAGGATTAGTAGCCCTATTAAAGAGCACCAATCGTTTACAAAAAATCATCGATACACTTTTGATTTTATTGGTAGTACAACTCTTTGGAGAATATAGTAACATCTCATCACAATACAATGTAATCAATGGTATCATTGGAACTTTTGTTGCTGTCAATTTAGCTTCTTCATCACTCATTAGTCAATTTAAATTCAGATGGATTGTTCCTGCAATTTCTTTTCTTTTACTTTTTCTCTTGGGTAAGAATCAAGTAATGTATGAAGAATACACACTTGATTTTAGTCAATTAAAAGTGATTGGAATTGTTGCATTAGGATTCATTTCTGGAGTGTTTTCTAATGGATTAATATGGGTATTCAAACGCTTTTTCAACGAAGAAGATACACAACTAATCGGACGTGTAGCACAAATTGTTTTCATGTCACTCTTTTTAATTCCTGCAACTTTCCTCGTTTCTTGGTACGGTGTTTTGTTACTTTCAATTGGTTTCTATACATTCAACCTTTACACTGAGTATAAAAGTAATTTTCATCTTTCATTGTTATTGATCGCCATCACAGCGCCATTAGCACAGTATTTAGGTGTTGATACGGTAGATTTAACAGTTGGAAAAATAATTGCTGGAATAGCAGTTGGTATTTCTTGCTTCGCACTAATCTATTTAGCAGTAAAGTCAACCAACAAATTGATTTCGATTCTATTTTTGTTATTGGGATTTATCTTACTAATTACAATCTCTAAACTAGATCAAATACACCCTGCTTATGGAGGATCTGCATGTTTCATTGCTGCATTAATTGGATTAGCATTGGCACTTTGTCTTGGAAGAAATGGTAAAATAGCAGGATTTATATTACCAGCAACCATTTTAATCGGGTTGTTCGTATTGCAAAACGAAAATGTAAATTCAGCCGTTCAAACAACTGAAGCGTCAACTGAGCCAGCGATAAAAGCGACTGAAGAAACGGACACAGAACCAAAGGGAATTAGTGCAGCAGCATTGACTGGAAAGTACACGCTCAATGCTCAAGCATCAACAATAAACTTTGAACTTGGACCAAAAGGTGGAGTTACAAAAGGAGCCATTCAGGAAGTTGAGGGAACAGTTGATTTTGGTAGTGATATTTCAACAGCAAAATTCAAAATCAAAATGACGACGAAGAAATTAACCACATTCAATTCAATGCGCGATGAATCTGTTTGGGGTGCAGCATACCTAAATGCTCCAAAATTCCCAATCATGTCTTTTGAATCAAATTCAATGATAGCAAAAGATGATGGATACATCGTAAAAGGGAAATTTACACTATTGGGACGCACAAACGAGGAAGAAGTTTTTGTTAAATTCATCGGTGAAAAAGATGGAAAACTTCAATTCTTTGGAAAATCTACAGTGGATAGAACAAGATATGGAATGGCATCCTCTCCTCAAGAAGGAAATATTGTACGCTATAATTTTACAATTGAATTACAATAAATTTGGTATTATCCTTGTTAAAGCAATTAATAAAGTCAACATAATGAAAAACATTGCATTTTTTTGCTCTCTTGTAGCAACGACATTTTACACTTTTCAAGTAACTGGTCAAAGACCTGTCAATAAATTTGATGAAGTATACCAATACGTAACACGATTCTATGTTGATGAAGTAAACAATCAAGAGTTATTGGACGCGGCCGTTGTTGCCATGTTAGAAAAATTGGATCCACACTCAACATACATTTCGAAAGAGGATGTTGATGACGCCAATCAAGCTATTGTAGGAAGTTTTGTTGGAATCGGTGTTCGTTTTCAAGTATTCAAAGACACATTTACAGTCATTCAAACAATACCAGGTGGACCAGCCGAAAAAGTTGGTTTACAAGCTGGAGATAAGCTAACAAAAGTGGATGGTGTTAACATTGCTGGTGTTGGCTTGAAAAATTCTCAAATTCGAGAAAAACTTTTGGGTGAATTGAATACAAAAGTAAAGGTTGAAGTTGTACGTTCAGGAGAAAAGGAACCAATCAACTTTGTCATTACACGTGATAAGATTCCTGTTCATTCCGTTGATGCTGCTTATATGATTGACAAAACAATTGGTTATATCAAACTAAATAGTTTCTCTAGAACAACAACTGAAGAAATGGAAAGTTCCATCAAAAAATTGAAGGAACAAGGAATGAAAGACCTCATTCTCGACTTGCAAAGCAATGGTGGTGGCTTACTTTCTGCTGCGCACGAATTAGCTGATCAATTTTTATCTGCAAACAAAATGGTTGTTTACTCTGAAGGTAGGGCTCAACCAAGACAAGAATTTAAAACGGCCAAGAAAGATGCATTTGAAAAAGGTAGATTAATCATCTTAACAAATGAAAACTCTGCATCTGCAAGTGAAATTGTTGCTGGTGCTATTCAAGATTGGGATCGTGGATTAATCGTTGGAAGAAGAACATTTGGGAAAGGGTTAGTACAAAGACCTATCAACTTATCAGATGGATCTCAAATTCGTTTGACAATTGCTCGTTATTTTACACCAACAGGTCGCTTCATTCAAAAACCATACGAAGGGAAAGAAGACTATAAAAAAGACTTATTGAATCGTTTTGAACATGGAGAATACTACCACAAAGACTCAATCAAATTGAATGATTCTTTAGTATATGAAACATTAATAACGAAGCGTAAAGTTTATGGTGGTGGTGGAATCATGCCAGATGTTTTTGTTCCTTATGACACGACGGAAATAACTCCTTACTTTACAAGTATCATAAGAAAAGGACTTTTGAGTTCATACATCGCTCAAAAAGTAAATGCTAATAGAACTAGCTTGAAAGAGCTGTATCCAACTTTTGACAAATTCAAAAAAGAATTCCGTATTGATGATGATTTTATGAATGAATTCTTAGAACATATTCAAAAAGATGGTGGAATTGAGAAAAACGAAGAACAATACAAAACGAGTGAGAATTTACTAAAACTGCAAATGAAAGCCGTTATTGCTCAGAACTTGTTTGACATTCCGCAGTTCTACGAGATCATTAATGATACCAATGAAGTATTACAAAAAGCTATAGAGATTTTGAAAACAGACGAATACAAAAACGCTGGACTCGAAAAGTCAAAATAACACAATTTGAAAATTAAGTTTGGGCTTACAAACATCTTTCTGTTTGTATTTTTAGCTTGTGCTTATAATTCACACGTGAAACATCAGTATTTTCGTACAGATATTGGATAATGGCTAAAATTGTAAGATGAGTACAACAGCAGAAAAATATAGTAAAAGAGGAGTAAAAACTAGTTACGTGTCAACCGTTATTGGTATTTCTCTTGTCTTATTTGTTATCTCCATCATCATTGGTGGTTCTTTTGCGTTGAAATCTATACAAAAACAAGCTAAAGAAAGTTTACAAGCCGATATCTTCTTCAAACCAGGTTTCGCTGATGCCGACATCAAACAAATTGAACAAGAATTGAGAGATTTGCCTTATTTCAAGGAAGTAAAATACGTTGACTCTGACCAAGCAATTAATGAAATCAAAGGGTTGAACCAAAAATCGGAAGACATCATTGAAATATTGGGTGGAGAAATTGCCATTCCAACAAACATCAGTTTCCATCCACGTGAGGAATATGCCGATATGGAGGGAATGAATAAAATCAAAGAAGTATTACTAGCTAAATACGGTGAAGAAATTGATGAAGTACATTACAACGAAGAAAGCGTTGCGGATGTAAACCTTGGATTCAAACGATTTGTTTTTCTTTTTGGATTCATCGCTATTTTACTTGTTGTTGTAGCAATTGCGATGATTAACAACACCATTCGCTTGGCACTGTACTCTCAACGATTCTTAATCAAAACAATGCAGTTAGTGGGAGCAACTTCTCGCTATATTCGTAAGCCATTTTTATTAAAATCAGTTCTACAAGGAATTGTATCAGCAATCATTGGACTCGCATTGTTTATGTTGCTTATTTACGTTACAGACAACGTAATGGAAGTAATCGAAATTCGTTTAGGTTTGAATTTAATTTTGATACTTTTCGCACTGATTTTAATCTTAGGAATCATTATCAGTTACGTTTCTACATGGTTTGCTCTCAACAAATACTTGCGTATGAAGGTAGATGATCTTTATTGATTAAGCATCATACTCGGATTATTGCGTTTCACCAACATTTTCACAGGAAAATAACTTGCTAATACACTCAACGTACTAACCAAGAAGATGATCAAAAGTGAATCTTTCCAAGTTATAACAATCGGGAACACCTCTCCAAAAGAATTCGGCATAGTCAATAATTCAAAATAAAGTTGACAAAAACAAATTCCGTAACCTAAAATCAATCCGATAATAATTCCCTTTCCAGCGATCAACAATCCTTCGAAAAAGAAGATTTTAAATACAAATTTTGAATCAGCTCCCATGCTGTGTAGAATGGAAATATCTTGCTTCTTCTCTACGAATAACATTGTAAGTGACGCAACCAAATTGAATGAAGCAAGAATGAAAATAAATACCAAGATGATGATAACAATCAATCGTTCTGACTTCGATGTTTGAAAAATTAACTCATTTTTTTCATCATTTGTTTTTACTTTAAATTGATCACCAACCTGTTCTTGCAATGCCTGCTTGACTTTGTTTTTAACCTTGTTATTAGCTACTTCAACATAAATTGCCGACAACTCATTTTCACCATAACCAAGAATTTTCTTGGCTGTTTCAATCGGTACAACCAATGATTCAGCATTTACTTCTCGATTGTAATTAATGCGACCAACCACTGGAATATTGTATATGTAAAACGGATTTTTACCAATACTCATTTTCATGTCGCGTTTCGGACCGTAGATAGTAATAAACTCTCGACCAAATGATTGAGGAATGTAACCTCCTAATTTATCCAACAATGAAGCTCCAATTATAGCAACTGGCTCATTGTTCTCATAAAGCGCAGGAAATCCATCAACCATGTGAGAAGACATTTTTGCCATTCTGACGAAAGAAGAATCTACTCCAACCATCGTTGCATTTGACCATTTATCTTCGTGCTTCAACACAACCATTTCTTCCAATGCTCTTGAAACTCGAACAACACCTTCCGTTTTTTGAATTTTATGCAAGTCCAATTCCGTATCGAAAAATGTTTTGTAGCCAGCAGAACGAATGGTAATGTGTGCATCATAATCCGAATACAGCTTTTCGATCATCTTCTCGATCCCATTGAAAGCTGAAAGTAGAATAATTAGCGAAGCAGTTATGATCGCAATACCAATAACCGATATTTGCGTAATTATATTAATTACGTTTTTCCTCTTTTTTGAGGACAAATACCTGCGCGCTATATAAAATGAAAGATTAATTGTTCAATCAATTACTTCTTCAACAGATTTTCAATCTCCATTGCGTAATCCAAAGAATCATCAATGAAATAAGCGAATTCTGGAATTTTACGCATGTTTTTCAATCGTTTACCTAATTCACCACGAATTGTCGAAGCATGTGCTTGAATAGAAGCAAGAACTTCTTTTTTATCCGGTCCAGCGAAAATACTCAAGTAACATCTAGCCAACGACAAGTCAGAAGTGATTCGAACCTGCGTAACAGAAACCATCGCACCTAAGCACACTTCACGTGCATTGCGTTGAAAAAATGTCGATAATTCCTCTTGAATTACACCCTCAATTTTATTTTGTCTAATTGATGCCATGCCACAAATTTACTTTATTAACTGAAAAGTTACAAGATTAATTCAAACAGCCATTACCTATTTGATAAAAAACTTATGCAAATAGAATTTAATGTAAATTTGTATAGTATAAAAGTTGGACTGATGGAGATAGTAAATAAAGTTAAGGAAAGTGGGTTGATTCAAAAAGATTTGGCTGAGTACAAGCCAAAACTACCTTTTGTACACATTGATTTGTCTGAACAGCTTTGGCAAGGTCTCATTTTGAAAGAAAAAGACTTTAGGCAATGGCTAAAAGATACAGATTGGTCGACATATGACGGGAAAGCTGTTTGGGTAAATTGTAGCACAGATGCAATTGTACCTGCGTGGGCATATATGCTTGTGATTTCCAAATTAACAGAAAGAGATATTCCTGCAATTGTTGGAACGAAAGAAGATTTAGAAAAAATGCTCATCAAAAAGGCAATCGAAAAGGAAGATTTATCTAACTACCAAAATGCTAAAATAATCGTAAAAGGTTGTTCAGATATTCAAGCAATCGAATTTGCCATGTCGGAATTTGTAGCACATTTTCAAAAAGCTGCTTCATCAATCATGTTTGGAGAACCTTGTTCAACCGTTCCTGTTTACAAGCGCAAAAAAGTATAAATATGACAAATAAGAAAGAGGAACTCAGACAAAAGTTGTTTACAATCATTTTCAAAACTTCCACACCTCAAGGAAAGAAATTTGATTTGTATTTACTTGCGTTTATCCTTCTTTCTTTGGTTGTCTTGATGTTTGAAAGTCTGCCTAATCTAAATCCAACTTTCAAACTAATCTTATACATCTTAGAGTGGCTATTATCTTTCATTTTTTTAGTAGAATATATTCTGAGAGTCTGGGTTTCACCCAAACCAATTAAATACATTTTCAGCATTTGGGGAGTCATTGACTTGCTTTCCGTTCTACCAATATTTGCATTAGCTTTCTCTGACACGGCACATTACTTCAGAATCATCCGTATTCTACGGATGATACGACTATTCAGAATTTTCCGAATCAACCATTTTACAAGAGAGGCTTACTCATTGTATCACTCGTTAGTTGCGAGCATCTACAAAATTTCTGTTTTCATGTTTTTTGTTGTTATCCTGGCAATTATCATGGGAGGATTGATGTTTATGGTCGAAGGTCAAAAAAATGGATTCAATTCCATTCCTGAAAGTATCTATTGGGCTGTTGTAACGCTTACAACGGTTGGATTTGGAGATATAACACCCAAAACCGACTTAGGT
>DATGOZ010000210.1:0-13608 GCA_035305395.1 Taishania sp.
TTCCTTTATCAAACACAGCAAACGTTCGTGTAGTAGGGTCATTAAATGCTACGATATCTGTTCCGCTCTTCAAATCAATATCTCCATTCCAAACACCAATTTCGTGCGTAACACCTTTGTAAAATATCTTAAACAATCCACCATTATCAGCAAATGCAAGAATATTTTCACCTATCTTACCTGAATTATTTAGAACAATATCATGCGTTGTTGTTTGCAAAGGATATTCAACGCCATTCCAATGCACATAAATACTATTAGAACGCGTGTCAATATAAACCACAAGATCATCCTTCACAATATAATTTCCGCCGAAATACGACAAGGTTTTCACCTTTCCTTTACTCCACATTTGCAAGGTCGTTCCAATATTCCAAGCAACCAAATTGTCTGATATTTTATAATCCAAATTCATATTTGAAATATCCTGACGCTCATTTCCGTCATAGATTCTAAGATTTCCACGAATATCCAAATACGCTACAACGTTATCTCCCGCTTTAAAACCTTTGATTTCTTGTAAATCAATGAATTTAAATTCGCCATTTTCGACAGTTCTAAACCAACGATTGAAATCAACAAACGGAACAACAGTCTGTGCATAAAAGAAAGTAGTTATGATACTTGCTGTAAAAAATAAAATGTATTTCATAATTCAAAAATAACCAAAATTCAAGCCAGAAAATCTACACATTAGAATATCGCTGGTAACCGATTCAATTTCACAATATGAGTTTCTCCGTTTTTTTCAATTTCTAACTCAAGATGATCAACTTTTAACAAACGAACTAGCTTAATAATTCTACAATAATCATCCAATGTTGGATTGTGTAAATCAATATCATTCAACCGAACGACCTTATCACCCAATTTCAAACCTTGCTTATCCGCTTCACTTCCAGAGGTAATCATTGTAACTTCCATTTGGTTGCCAGCACGCATGATTGAAATTCCAAAAGATTCAACGAATGAATTATGGAATTCTCGCTGCGGATAGAGATAAAGTAAATTCTTCGACCAATCGATTGTTACCAAAAAATTCTTCAAAAATGCCATTCCAAGCAATGAAATTTTAGCTTGCTTAAATTCCACAATTTGATTTTCAAGAACCAAGTCACCCAAAGTTATTTGTTGAACCCCTAATTGAAAAATCGAATCATTGACTGCTGTTCCAAATAAACCAACTGAACTAACGCCATATGAACTACGTTTTGCCAGCACTGTTTCATGCATTAAAACAGATTTGTATGAATCCATATCTGTCGTAATGAAACCAACCGACCCAGTATCCATTTGAATCTTCTTGATATCAGTATTTCCAATTTTAAGGTGAAGAACTGGGGTTCCTGTAACTTCTGTTGAAAAAGGAATGACGAAAGATCCTTCAGGCAAATGCAGTTTTTCAAAGTCAAATGCAATGCGTAACACACGATTGAGATTATCTATTTGCCAGCTCGCTTTGCGCATCAAGTTAGCGCCAATCAATCCATCTATTCCCAAGCAAGCAATTGCATCTGTTTTTTTTAAATCAGCAACAGCAGCGGTCATATTTATAAAAGAGGCACCTTGGATTTCAATTTTAGGCAAAGAAACATAATCCAATATTGTCTGATTTCCTTGAGAATCAGATGTTCTAAATGAACGTTTACGCTTCGTCGTCAATTTACTTGACAATTCCGTTGAAATCACATTTGGAGCACCTGTGTCAAATAGGAATCGATAGGTTTCACCTTCAATCGTTACAGGAATAATAATCAGTCCATTTTCAAGTGTAAATGGGACTTCAACAACATCTTTCTTTTTTGAATATTCACCTTTCTTGAACAAATTGATTAAGGAATTGTTGCAAGAAGTCAGAAACAATATAAGAAGAAGAAAAATTATTCTCGGCATGTGAATATTATGAATACTCAAAAATACAAAAAATTAAGGTCAAATCCATGTATATTTGAATGATTATTTTATAATCGTTTGTTTGATTATAATTTAATTCTTACTTTTACCAATAAATCGATTTCAAATGAGTATAGGAAATAACTTAAAATTACTCCGTAAACGAAAAAAATTATCGCAAGAAGAAGTCTCTTCTGCATTAGGAATGACTCGTTCAACTTATAGTGGATATGAGAACAGCGTTGCGCAGCCAAATATTGAGAGTTTAATTCAACTTTCGACTTTCCATGCCATACCGATTGATGAATTAGTTAAAAAAGATTTCGAACAGTTTACAGAAGCCGATTGGCAACGCATCGACCAAGGTCTATATACAGATGTGAAGGGAATGAAATTGCGCGTGCTAACGAATGTTGTCAATCAAGAAAATGAAGAATTGATTGAGCTTATCCCTCAAAAAGCTTCTGCGGGTTATACTTCTGGTTATGCCGATCCAGACTACCTCAAAGTTTTACCAACTTTCACGCTTCCATTCTTATCTAAGGATAAAAAATATCGTTCGTTTCCAATCAAGGGAGATTCTATGCCTCCAGTTGTGGAGGGTTCATACGTGGTAGCGGAATACATCCAAAATTGGTTGACAATTCGAGATAACACACCATGTATTGTAGTCACTAAAGACGATGGTATTGTATTCAAGGTACTCAATAATCGATTAGAAAAAGAACAATCATTTCAACTCTGTTCAACAAACACTTTATACCAACCATACATGGTACATGTAAATGACATTTTAGAGATTTGGAAATTTGTAAATTACATTTCACCTGAACTACCCGAGATACAAATTGATCGAGAAGGAGTTTCTCGTTCAATCATGGAACTACAGCAGGAAGTTAGTGAACTCAAAAATTTATTAATAAAAAAGTCTTAGCAATTGCTAAGACTTTTTCGCTTATGGCTTTCTTATCGTTGAACTTGGTGTCTTCGACGGAACAGTTGTTGTTTTAATCGTTCCACCTGATGTTTCACTTGGCTTACGCGCTGGTGAAGTTGTTGTACTTGGTTTTTTAACTGTACTCACAGGTTTTTTCACCGTTGTACTCGTTGATGGCTTAGAAGCACCACTTCCTTTTTGTCCTCGCTCAACTTCAACTGGTTTGTTTTCAATTGTCGAAGTATTACTTGGCTTTTTATCTACCGGTCTAGGTCTCTCAGAATTTTCATTTGGATTACGATTCATGTCCTCAGTTTTGGTGCCAACAGGTATTTTATTGCCACCTGAATCTCCTTTCCCATTTTCTGGTTCGACACCAACAGAACCTTTAAACGAATCATCTACAGGTCTACGAACTGGTCTTTCTTCTGATGCCTCAACATCATTCGCTTTTCCATTTTCTCTTGTTACTGTATTTGGAGTTGAGTTAACTCCTGTAACGCCATCAACATTAGCATCTCTTGTTGGACGAGTTCCAGTTGAAGGAGTACGAGGAGTCCCTACATCACCATGCACATCAGGACGATTGACATTTGGGACTCTTCCAGAAAGTGGATTTAAATCCCTACCAGTAACACGATCTGGATTCGAAGAACGAGGTGTTGGATCAATACGACCATGTGCCAAATCCATAACACAACCATTCATATCATCTGCTAAAATCCCTTGTCGTTGACATTCTCTCCAAGCACGATCTCTTTCTGCTTGACTGATATCATTCAATGTTACATAGTTTCTTGGGAAAGATGGATCATAAAAAGTCCAAGAACTTTCTCCAAAACGATATTCGAATAAGGTATTGACATCATTCACCAAATATTGATTTCCAAAATCACGCGCCAAAAAAGCTAAATGCTCACGCTCCATCGCCGTGTTAATGCGACCAAAATCACGTGAATCAAACGGTAAAAAAATTGTAGAACTAGCTAAATTATTCACACGATTTGAGCCTGAAAAATCGTCTGATGTTCTACCATTTCCATTTCCTAATAACCCAAAATAATCGCCATTGCATTTATGTACAAAAACAGTTATATTAATAAACCTCATCCTACCAGTTGAAGAAAGTTTTGCCTGCACTTTTTCTCCAGATGGCCATGTTACCACATATTCATTACCAGATTTCTGAATCGTTCCTCCTCTCGGCAAAAAGTAAGTCTCATTTTGCATGTAAACCGTTCTTCCGTTTACGCGCAGATCAGAATTCGCTACACGATCTGGGAAATCACTTGCATAAATACCAACTCGATCACCATAAACATTCATGGCTACAGCTGTATTAAGCGAAACATCATTTGATTGTGGTTTTTGACGAGTTTGCACTTCAAACAGACGATCAGGTGAACTAGTCAAAATATACTCACCTACTGTTTGAAAAGAATATGTTTGACCATCAAATGTACGAATGTGTGGATCTCCATAAGTTCTTCCTTGAATTATACCACAATCCGTTCTCGTAAAAAAATCTCTATAACGTGTATTTGGATTTTGCACACGATCATTTGACGTAGATCCAACAGGAACACGATTCGAAGTTGATTGGTTTGCTGACTCAGCTTGTGGTTGAAAGCTTTCAGAAGCTATTTGCTGAATTCTCGCCTTTCGATCAGCTGGAACCAAAGCAAACAACTCAGATGGCGTAAGATCTTCTGGGAAAGTACGATCTGGAATTTCACGATTCTCAGCAATTGATTTAACACTTTCTGCTAACCATTCGCCACGAATTGAATCCCACTGAGATAATTCAGCCTTGATTCGTGTATGGAGTTCATCTTGTCCAAACACAGATACTGTTCCAATTAGCAAGTAAAATAGTAATGATTTTCTCATGGGGTAATTTTTAGATTCTAAAAAAGAAAATCAAAATATATGCCAAAAAAAAGGTCTAACATTTCTGTTAGACCTTTGTGGGAGATGACGGATTCGAACCGCCGACCCTCTGCTTGTAAGGCAGATGCTCTAAACCAACTGAGCTAATCTCCCTTTTTGTAACACTTAGCTCGTTTGCTAATTGCGAGTGCAAATATAAGCACATTATTTGTTTCTGCAAGATTTTTTTCGATTTTTTTAAAAAAAATCTGAAATTAAAAAGAAGCTTCCAAACACCAAGATAGTATCTTCCTTATTTGCAACAACTTTTGCAGCATTAAGCGCATCAAAAGAATTTTGAAAAAATTTTGCTGAAAGATTATTTTTTTCTGAAAATTGACGCAATTGATCAATTTTTGCAGAACGACTATTTTTGAATTCTGTAAAGAAATAATCCCATTTCGAATTAAATAAATCAAAAATAGCATCCATATCCTTATCAGCACTCGTACCGTAAACGATACATAAGTGATCGTGATGCTTAAAATAATCTAACGTAGCCTTAATTCCATCTACATTGTGAGACACATCAAAAATAACTCTTGGATTTTCTTGAACAACCTGTAAGCGACCATAGAATCCAGAATTTTTATGCAAGGAGAGTAGTCCTTCAGTTAATTCTTGCTCTGACAATTCAATTTTCAAAACATCCAATGTTGTTTTCACCAATCGATAATTCTTTTGCTGATAAGCTCCTAACAAGGGAAAATTAGCTGGTATGGCAATCGATGTATGATTGACCAAATGAAGTGGTGCATTATATTGATGAGCTAATTCTTCAAAAACTGGTAGAGTAATATCATTCACCTCTCCGATCACAACAGGTGTCTTATCTTTGATGACTCCTCCTTTCTCTAAAGCAATTTTATCCAAAGTATCACCCAAGTACTGTGTATGTTCTAAACCAATGTTTGTAATCACCGAAACGAGTGGATTAACACAATTCGTCGCATCCAACCTTCCTCCTAGTCCAGTTTCAATAACACAAATCGTGCATCGCATCAACTTAAAATATAGCAAGGACATGAGAAAAGTGATCTCAAAAAAGGATGGCTCAAAATTCAAATCGGCATCACAAATTGCCTGAGTTGTTTGCATTACAAATTCTTCGGTTGTAACTTCTCCATTCACTCGAATTCGTTCACGAAAATCTCGGATATGTGGAGAAGTGAATAAACCAACTGTTTCACCCGTTTCTTTTAAAAAAGAAGCCAACATGGAACATGTAGAACCTTTTCCATTGGTTCCCGCTACATGAATAAACTTTAGATCATTTTGAGGATTTCCGAAAACATTCAATAAATGATAAATATTCTCTAATCCCGGTTTATACGCAGGAGCACCTATCGATTGATAAGAAGGAAATTGTTGAAACAACCAATCAATTGTTTCTTGATACGAATTAAATTTCACGAATGATTAATTTGGCTGAATCACTGCAGTGTAAAACTCTTCAGTCATTGAAGATCCTTTTGCATACCTCAACTGACTTTTACATGCATTTAAAACCTTACTGATAATTTGTTGATCATTTGTAGTTGTACCAGCACCAACTGTTCTACCACCAACAACACGACCTTCTTCATTCACGTTCAAAATCAATTTTACTTGAATTTGTGAATTAGTGATGATATCTGTGATATTAATTTCGTTATATCTTACACGTGCTTTTCCTGTTCCAGATCCTGTTCCAGATCCTGCGCCAGTACCTTTTCCTCCTTTACCGTTATCAGCACCAAATAATCCACCGCTTCCACCTTCTGTTCCACCACCATTCCCTCCTTTAGAGAATGGATTATCACTCTTAACAGTTGTTGTTGCTGTATTATTTGTTGGAGTGTCCGTATTTGTTTTATTTGATTTTCCTGATTGAACTGCTGTAGCATTTGGATCGTTTGTAGAAACCAAAGCCGTTTGTTGTGGAGGATTTGTTTGATTCAAAGGAGCGTCTGAAGGAGAACCACTACCACCTGGAGATCCCCCCTCTTTTCCATCAGCAGCAAGTTTTAACTCAAAAAATTCGACTGGAACTTCATTTGTAACAGGAGAATATACGGGTGGATCAGTAACACTTGAGATGTGTATCAAACTGATTAATACAAAAAAGATGACTATCACAGTTAAAGCAATAATCCTAGATTTTGTAACATCCTGCTTATTTGAAACAACTACCAACTCCATCGCTTACACATTTTACGTTTACATACGGGCAACATCTCAAAAATGTTACCAAAGATGATATCCTTTGCTATTCTAACGTAGTTAACAGCAAATTAGTATCTCTAACGTAAAATTACGTGAGTTGTCAATCCAAACAACGAATCAAAAAAAATATGATTAACACACCAATGTGAATTCCATTTGGATTACATTCCTTTTAATTCAACTGCTCGCAATGTATTAATCATCAACGAAGCAATTGTCATAGGACCTACTCCACCTGGAACTGGAGTAATGAAAGAACATTTTGGTGCTACTTGATCAAAATCAACATCACCACATAAGCGCCATCCACGCTCTCTAGAAGCATCTTCCACACGCGTTGTTCCCACGTCGATAACTACCGCCCCTTCTTTAATCATGTCTCCTTTTACGAAGCCTGGTCGACCGATAGCTGCGATGATGATATCTGCTTGCAAACAAATCTCTTTTAGATTTTTTGTTCTACTGTGTGCCAAAGTTACTGTACAGTTACCCGGATATGTATTACGAGCTAATAAAATACTAACAGGAGAACCCACAATATTACTTCGTCCAATTACAACGCAGTTTTTTCCTTCAGTTGGAATATTGTTTCTTTTGATCAATTCAACGATTCCAGCTGGAGTTGCAGGCAAGAAACCAGGAAGATTCAACATCATGTTTCCTAAGTTTTGCGGATGGAAACCGTCCACATCTTTTCCTGGATTGATTGCTTGAGTAATCTTTAATTCATCAATATGCTTTGGCAAAGGCAACTGAACGATGAAACCGTCAACATTTGGGTCTTCATTCAACTCATGGATTTTTTTTAACAAAGCTTCTTCAGAAATTGAATCGTCGTAGCGAATCAAGGTACTTTCAAAACCAATATCCTCACACGCTTTTACTTTTGCGTTCACATATGTAACGGACCCCCCATCATTTCCAATTAAAATAGCAGCCAAATGAGGTATTTTCTTGCCGTTCGATTTACGATCCTTAACTGCTTGTGCTAATTCTGCTCGAATTTGAGCTGATGTTTGTTTTCCGTCCAAAAGTTGCATATCCCAAAATATTGTGGTGCAAATTTAGGAAAACCTAATGATAAAACGATATAGTAAGCTATTTATATTTGAAGTTCTAGATAACTCCGATCAACTCAAGAGTTTCTTTCGCTGCCGCTTGTTCAGCAGCCTTTTTGGATGTTCCACTACCTAAACCATATTTCTTTTCATCAATGAATACAATAACCTTGTATTCCCAGAAATATCCTTTATTTTCCTCACTGATTGTTTGGAATTCAATCGCCAATTTGTTTCGTTGACTCCAGATAAACAATTTAGATTTAAAATCAATCTCTTCTTCAAGAACTCGATTTACATTTAAGAAATTGAGGTAGACATGATGCTCCAATGTCTTTTTCACACTTTCAAATCCACCATCGAGATAAATAGCTCCAATGATTGCTTCAAAAGCGTTTCCTTCTAATGTATTTAAATTAATTGATCTGCCCTTATGGTAACGAAGCACCTCTCTTAGCTCCATCTCTTCTGCAATTTCAGACAAGGTCTTTCTACTAACCAATTTGGATTTAATCTTTGTCAGATACCCCTCATCCTCATTCGGAAAGCGATTGTATAAGAATTCAGCCACTACAGCATCAATAACTGCATCGCCCAAGAACTCTAAACGTTCGTTGGATTCTAAATACTTACTATTTGCATTGGATTTGTGTGTAACCGCTTGCTCAAAAAGTTGTATATTACTTGGTCGATATCCAAAACGGGAAACAATAAACCTGTTCAACTTTTGTTGCTCAGTTGTCCACCTAAATCTTGATAATAATCTTACAAGACGCAACTTTTAATTTGTAAATTTCTTAACAATTACACTTGTATTGTGTCCCCCAAAACCAAATGTATTTGATAAAGCGATATTCACTGTTCTCTTCTGAGCCTTATTGAATGTAAAGTTTAATTTCGAATCCAACTCAGGATCATCAGTGAAATGATTAATTGTTGGAGGAACAATGTCATTCTTAACTGCCATGATACTTGCAATTGCTTCAATAGCTCCTGCTGCACCAAGCAAGTGACCTGTCATTGATTTTGTTGAACTAATGTTTAAATCATAAGCATGTTCACCAAAAACTTGTTGAATTGCCTTCACTTCAGCAATATCACCTAACGGAGTTGAAGTACCATGAACGTTGATATAATCAACTTCTGATGCATCGATATTTGCATCTTCAATAGCTGCTAACATCGTGTTTCTAGCTCCAATTCCTTCTGGATGTGGCGCAGTAATATGATACGCATCACCTGACATACCACCACCAATTACCTCAGCATAAATTTTAGCTCCTCTTGCTAATGCATGCTCTAATTCTTCCAACACCAATGCACCAGAACCTTCACCCAATACGAATCCATCTCTATCAATATCAAATGGACGTGAAGCTGTTTCAGGAGAGTCATTTCTAGTTGAAAGAGCCTTCAATGCATTGAAACCTCCCATACCCATTTCGTTTACACAAGCTTCGGAACCACCAGTGATGATAGCGTCAGCCTTACCTAAACGAATCGTGTTAAATGCATCAATAATTGCATTTGTGGAAGAAGCACAAGCAGAAACTGTTACATAGTTAGGACCTCTAAATCCGTATTTAATTGAAATATGACCAGCAGCGATATCTGCAATCATTTTTGGAATAAAGAACGGATTGAATCGTGGAGTACCATCACCAGATAAGAAAGATTGTGCCTCATCTTGGAATGTTTTCAATCCACCGATTCCAGAACCCCAAATTACTCCAATTCGATCCAAATTAGGATTTGAATCCATGATAGCAGAGTCTGCCACAGCTTCAGATGAAGAAACTATGGCATACTGCGCAAATGGGTCTAATTTTCTCGCTTCTTTACGGTCGATAAAATCTTCGATATTGAAGTTTTTCAACTCACAAGCGAATTGAGTCTTGAATAACGTTGCATCAAATTGCTGTATTGGTGCTGCTCCACTCTTTCCAGCAAGCAATCCCTCCCAATATTCATTTAAGGTATTACCAATCGGGGTTAAGGCCCCCATACCAGTTACAACAACTCTTTTTAACTGCATAGTAAAATATTCAAGACTAATATAAATTTAACTAATTGTAGTAATTATGCGTTTTTCTCAATATAAGAAATTGCGTCACCAACAGTTTGGATGTTTTCAGCTTGATCGTCTGGAATAGCGATGTTAAATTCTTTTTCGAATTCCATGATTAATTCTACTGTATCCAAAGAATCAGCTCCAAGGTCGTTTGTAAAGCTTGCAGTGTTTGTTACTTCGCTTTCTTCAACTCCTAATTTATCAACGATAATCGCTACTACTCTTGTTTTAATATCAGACATCTTTTCTAATTTTAAAGGTTAATTCGGCAACAAAGAAAAAAACAAACATCCAATTATCAAAATAATTTGAACAGTTTTATTCTGTTAATTAACATAATCATACTGTTTTACAGTTATTTACAGGTTATTTTTATGAATTTTACAATAACTGATTTATTTTCCTATTTGTCAGTATTTTATACTTTTAAATCACTAAAAACAACCATTTCAATACTGATAATCAAGTCATTCTATTGAACAAGTAAATTGCAACCTCGAATATCTGACAGATCTATTCGTCCTAAAATTTCAAAATTCTCATGCGTAATTTTACCCAAGTCGTCAGTTGCAATAAAACTACACGAATACAAATTTGCTAGGTCAAAAACATTTATTCCTCCACTCTTTCCGTTGGTTAAATATTGAAAAGGATCATTTACATCTCGAATGCAAATTTTCATCCATGGAGGAGTTTCAAATAATCCATCACGGTTACTATAGCCTTGCGAAAGTAATTCTGTCATTCCATACTCGGATGAAATGTAATCAACATGCAAACCTGCTTTCAAGAGTGTATGCAATTCTGCTTTAGTCATCTCCTTTCTTCGACCTTTCATTCCACCTGTTTCAATGATTTTGGCTTTACTCAAATTAATTTTTCTTTCAGCTAAATCAAGTAATGCGTATGAAACACCGAAAATCACTACCTCTTTATCCAAAGCTATTGCTTCATTATACCGTTGTTCTATAGCATCAATTTGATTAAGCAAAAAACCAGACAGGGGATGATTTGTTTGTTTCACTAAATGATCAACCATGTAAACCAAACTCGATTGACCTTGTTCTAAATAATTTGGTAAAAGCGCTAAAATAATTTGATTTGAAGGATCGCCAATCAGGTCTTTATAAGCTCGTGTAAAAGATTCTTCATACACCTGCGCATCTTTCACATGGTGTTTACTTCTCACCTGACCAGTAGTACCACTACTTTGAAAGACTACTGTTGGAACGCAATCTCTTGTCGCTACATAATGAGTTTTAAAAAACGAAATCGGTAAACAAGGAATCTCTAGATAATGCTTGGGATTATTTCTTCCTACCCCATCAACAAACTGACGATACACATCAACACAATTGTACTGAAAATGGAAAATTTGCAAGGCTACCTCATTGAAATCTTGCTCATTCTGAATGTCGAATATGCTTTGTATCAGTTTTTCCATCTTTTAACAAGACTCAAAATTACATATTTCGACTGGCATTTTTATAGATTTAGTCAACTATTCGTAACCGAACAACAAAATTGAATTCACGATCCTAAAAATATGCTTTAAATGATTGAACATAATTACACCTAAAAAGTGTAAATTAGTTATTTTCGCATAAAATTATTCTTCAAAACTGCCCCACACAGAACACATTGTGGCATTGGATTTGTTAAATTCTGTTTATGAAAAAAGTTAAAATGGCGTTTCTACGTAATCTTTTTAAAATGCTTACCGCATTTTTTTGTGGAGCAGTTGCAACTTCTCAAGCCCAAGAAGTCATCAAACCAATGAACGTACTTTTCATCGGAAACAGCTTCACTCACATGAACAGTATGCCTGTAATGTTCGAAAAAATTGCTGTTTCGAAGCATGTAAAAATTAACGTTGTAATGAGTGCAAAAAGTAATCATACATTTAAAATGCACTCAGAACGAGCTGATTTATATGAAGACATAAACAAAGCTAAGTGGGACTATGTCATCCTACAAGGATTTAGTAGAGAGCTAGGATATGGAAACGAGCATATTGATACTGCTGTCGTTCCCTATTTTCAAAAAATTATCGATACACTATACCAAAACAATCCATGTGCAAAATTGCTTTTGTACATGACTTGGGGGTATGAAAATGGTTATGCTTATATGAACGAAATCGGCACATATGAAGACATGAGTGCTTCAATTGAAAGTGGTTACCGTTACTTAGCTGAAAAATACGACCTTGCTATTGTTCCTGTTGGTAATGTCTGGAAAGAAGTACGTAAAAAACATCCTGAGTATGGTTTATATCAAAAAGATGAGCACCATCCAACAAAGATTGGTTCATACGTCGTTGCATCTACTTTTTACTCAGCAATTTTTAGGGCAACACCAGAAGGAGCTTATACTGCCGGAATACCAGATCAAATTGCACTTTCAATTCAACGTATTGCCTACGATTATGTGAAGAATAATCTAAATGAATACAAATTAGATCGCGACATCGTTGATGTGTCTTATAAATTCACTGACAAAGGAAAATACGAGGTGGTCTGTAAGGCTAACTTTCCGAAGGCAACTTCTTTAAAGTGGGACTTTGGAGACGGAACTGTTATTGAAAATAAACCTGAAGTAACGTATTACTTTCCAAAATACGGAAATTACAAAGTTAAATGTACCATTGAGGATGCTTGCGGAGAAAGAATCATCTACCGCAATGTTCACTTCAAAGAGCCATACAAACCAAAGGCTCCGCAACCTTCAAAACCACAAACGAAAACAACAAACGTCGTTAAGAAAATTTAAGGTTACTTGATTCCGAAAATCAAATTGAAGAATCTACGTATAGGTCCGAGGATAAATTCCAACTTTGCTTTGATTTGATCCAGGTACTTAACAAAGATTACAAATACAGCGATGAAGAGAATTGCTCCAATTGTCACTTGATAAGGATCTAAGCTTTTTCTAAACAGTTTATTCAAACCATAACCAGTGATACTTCCGTATAAAACAATCATGTGAAAGATATAGATTGTCAATGTATTTTGACCAACTTTCAGGAACAAGTTTTGTTTAACATCTCCAATTAACTTCTCAACAATCATCAGAGTACTTAAAACCATAATCACCATTCCTAAACGCATGTACAACCAATCCAATATTGCCATTCTAAGCGTGAAAGGATAGCCCAACATCGTATCAATAAAATTTATAATCTCTTTAGAAAAGCTAAATAAGATTAATCCAACAGTGAAGGTGATAATTGGAGTTTTCCACTTTTTTACTTGATCTTTAAAATCATGCAACAAACAACCAAACATTGCTCCATACATCGTATATCCCATCCAAGGAACAATTGGGAAAATAGCGCGATGACCAGGACCGTGAAACATGTTTTGTATCACATAAGGTGCATTTGCAGGCCATAATTCACCTTTTTCCAATTGATCGAGATACAGATTGAAACCAAATAAGCAGGTACCAGCTATGAAATAATAAGCCCAAAGTGGAATCACTTTAATCAACTTGTATATTCCAAAGATGATCAG
>DATGOZ010000211.1:0-2347 GCA_035305395.1 Taishania sp.
TTTTATTTACATCACAGATGAAATAGGCCAACAATGTTTTATTTTCGCTATATTTGTTCAACAATCGAAAATAATTATGAAACAAGAATTAATGGAAATCAAGATAGTTCACCCCCAAACTTCTAAGATTACGCAAGTAGATTGGAATAATTTACCATTTGGTAAAGTATTCACCGATCACATGCTAACAATGGACTATAAAGATAATCAATGGCAAGCTCCTGAAATTGTTCCATTTGGTCCTATTTCCATGCATCCCGCAATGTCTGCCATTCATTATGGACAATCAATATTCGAAGGAATGAAAGCTTACAAACGTTCGAATGGTGAAATTGTATTATTCAGACCAGAATTAAATGCTAAACGTTTCATGGAGTCGTGCGAAAGACTTTGCATGCCTGCATTCGACGAGAATATGTTTGTTGAATTGGTAAGTAAATTAGTAGAAGTAGATAAAGATTGGGTTCCAACAGCTGAAGGTTCGTCTTTATATATTAGACCTTTTATTTACGCAACAGATGAAGCAATAGGTATCAAGCCATCTGACACATACAAATTTGTAATCTTCCTTTGCCCAGTTGGTGCATATTATTCTCAACCTGTAAATGTTCGAATTGAAGAGTATTACACAAGAGCTGCAGCAGGAGGTGTCGGAAGAGCTAAAACAGCTGGTAACTATGCGGCCGCATTATATCCTGCAAAATTGGGACAAGATCAAGGCTACCATCAATTGTTGTGGACTGATGCTAAAGAACATAAGTTCATAGAAGAATCAGGAACTATGAATGTTTGTTTTATTATTGATGGTAAACTTGTTACTCCTTCTGAAGATCAAGATACAATTTTGAGAGGTACAACAAAGCGTACAATCGTTGATGTTGCACACAAGTGGGGATATCCCGTTGAAGAAAGAAAAGTTTTAGTTGAAGAAGTTGTTGATGCATTCCGAAATGGCAAATTACAAGAAGCATTTGGAGCGGGAACTGCTGCAACAATTGCACCTATTGCAAAAATCGGTTATAAAAACGAAGATTTGAATTTAACTCTTCCTACAGAAGAATCATTTTCTTCGAAAGTTAAGAAATACTTAGACGGATTAAAATCTGGTGAAGTAAACGACGAAGATGGGTGGTGTCATCGAATTAATTGATTTTAGTAAAAAATGAATTAAAAAAAGGGCTGTCTCGAAATGAGTACAGCCCTTATATTTTTTATCGAATTATCTTCCAATTATTCAAATAAAGAAATCAATTCTCTTTCTTCATTTGTTTCAAGGTCTATCAACTTCGCATAACGTGGTTGTGAAAAAGAACCGATCTGAGGATCGCTATTGATTAATACGACTCCAACCAACATCAAGTATTTACACTCAAATTTTGTAAGCGAAATCAACTCTAAAATGCGTTTTTCTATAGCTTCATAAATCACATCTGTAGCTTCTTTAACTGGCAAATCAGACTTTGCTATGCGTGAATATTGACGCAACATGATTTGTTCCAAGACATTCATTTGATAGTCCATCTCAGAGATTTGTCCAGCTACTAATTCATTTTTCAATAATTTACTCAAGCCCAAACTAGCAGCTCCACAGCAACCCGTTTTTTCTTCTTGGCCAATGCGATGAATTGAACCAAGTGTGCCATCCAAGGATACACCAATATGTGGACCGAACATTACCAAAGCCAAACCATCCGTTGGAACATGACCTGCAAAAGCGCCCATTCCAGAAGCGCCAACAAACGGGTAACCATCCAAACCACCCAATTTAAAAGGTCCGAGGAATTCAGATGCTCTAACTGGATATTGGATAGAATTCACATCGTCACTACACCAGCTATCGGCCAACATAACCTTATTAGTCTCAGCATCCAAATCGTCTTCAATGTATTCTATGATTCGGTTAAACAAATCAATAGTAGAAATAGCATGTTTATAATGCTTTTGAACAACGGCTAATTTTTGACTTTTTTTCATCCTTTTATTGATTCGTTACTTCTTCGTGTCGAGTAATCATAATTTTATCAATACGTTGTCCATCTTTATCTACGACTTCCAATTTCAAATGTTCAAAAATAACAGTATCACCTACATTCAATAAATCTCCATTTAAATGAATCATCAATCCCGCAACGGTAGAATACTCGTCTTGAATTTCTTCATCTACTTCAATTCCAAAATATTTCATGAAATCAAAAATGGAATATTGACCGTCAACCAACCAAGATTGGTCATCACGTTGAAAGATTTGATATTCATTTTGATCTAACTCTGTCGCTTCACCAACTAAAGCATCCATCACGTCATCCATCGTTACAATTCCTTGCGTAGCTCCGTACTCGTCGACGAT
>DATGOZ010000212.1:0-2914 GCA_035305395.1 Taishania sp.
TTGGACGAGTAATTCGGAACAAATCTCTTTTACTTATTGATGATGAAGCAGATAACGCTTCTATAAACATTTCAAACGATCCTGAAAGGCAAAGTTCTATTAACGGATGGATTACTCAAATACTTAATCTCTTTGGTAAGAATGCTTATGTCGGTTATACTGCCACTCCATTCGCCAATATTTTTATTCCATTGGACGACCAAAACTTATTCCCAAGAAACTTTATAAAGAATATTCCAGCACCTTCAAATTATATAGGCCCTGAAAAAATTTTTGGTTTTAGTCCATTGGAAGAAGACGAAGCTTCCAATACAGTTCTTCCTATTGTCAATAGAATCAATGATTACAGAGATTTTGTTCCCGATAAACATAAAAAGGATGACCAAAAACCATCTTCGCTACCCGAATCTTTAAAAAGAGCAATTCGCTGCTTTATAATTACTTGTGCCATAAGAAGGTTAAGAGGTCAAACTACAGTTCATAACTCAATGCTTATTCACGTGTCAAGGTTTGTGCTTTGGCAAGAACATATTTCGGAACTTGTGTCTAATCAATTTATATATTACAGAAGAGGCATTGACCAAAATGATTCAATTATTTTAGATGAGTTTAAATCAACATTTGAACAAGACGAAAATGGATATAGGTCTTTTGTAACAGTATCCCAACAAATTTTAGATTCAGAACTCACAAATTTAGATTCTCAGATTCAAGTTCATAAATGGAGCGATGTTTTGCAACATTTGAATGACGCTGCTGCAAGAATTGAGGTGAAATCCATACACGGTGGTTCGGGTGAAGCCCTTGACTATTTTGACCATAAAAATGGACTTTCGGTAATCGCAGTAGGTGGAAATAAACTTTCCAGAGGATTAACTTTAGAAGGACTTTCGATAAGCTACTATTTACGAGCATCAAGAATGTATGACACTCTCATGCAAATGGGGCGTTGGTTTGGATATAGAGGTGGATATGCAGATTTATGCCGTCTGTTTACAAGTAGAGAGTTAAATGAATGGTTTTGCCATATTACCCAAGCATCAGAAGAATTACGAGAAGAATTTGATTATATGACAGATGTTGCGGGCTCAACTCCTGAGCAATATGCTTTAAAAGTTAGAACACACCCTGGTGTTCTTCAAATATCGGCAACAAATAAAATGCGTTCGGCAATTACTGTTCAAATTTCATGGGCAGGAAGATTAGTAGAATCTTATGAATTTAAGAAGGACATTTCTGTGATTGATAATAACTTCAAAAACACACAAAAATTCATAGGAACTCTACCATCAAATTTTGTTAAAAAGCCAAATGCCTTTGTATGGTATGATATATCTGCGAATCAGGTCATTAACTTTTTTGAAGGGATTCAATCCGTTGAGAATCTAAAAAAAGCAGAACCAAGAAAGATTATTCAATTTGTTTCTGCTCAGCTAAAAAATGGAGAGTTAACTGATTGGCGAATAGCACTTATGAACAAAAAGTCTGCTAAGCAATCTAAAATTCATATTAGTGGTGTAGAAACCATTATCGGACAATGGTTTAGAAGGGAGGATGACAATAATTCCAATGAGGATATATTCTACGTAAGAAAATCTCATATCATTAGCCGTAAAGACGAATTCATTGATTTATCTGAGCATGAGTTAGAAGATGCTAAACGACTTTCTGGAAATGTTGATATTCCAAACGGAAAGGTTGTCAGAGAGAGAATTAGAGACCCCAAAAAACCGCTTCTCATACTCTATTTGCTTGATCCAGATGAAAGTCTCTGGAAGTATCCAATGCAGAAGGGAATCAATCCTTTTGTTGGTTATGCCATAAGTTTCCCAAAAAGTAATTACAACGCACCAGTATCATATGCTGTCAATGAGGAGTTAATCGACAGATTTGATATTGTTGAAGAGGATTATGAAGATTATGGAGATGACGAAGATTGAAAATATTTGGCTCGGTTTGGAGAGTGATAATTTCAGTCACTCAGGATTACTTTATAAACGATATTCCGCAAAAGTTTTGCCTGATATTTTTGTCGCATTAAAAGCTCCAGAAAAATTAAGATGTATTGCTTTTAGAATAAGTATCGGCTTTACTTTTGATGAACACAAATGGAATAAACTCAAAGACATCAAGATTGAAACGCTTTCTGATGACAAAGATAAAACAAAGAAATTTTTACTTTTTCTGTTAATCAACAAACAACACAAAGACATTTTTTCTACGCTATGTGAGGATTTGATTTTTGGAGTGTCAGAAGTATCAACGGAGCAAACTTTAGTTGAAAAATTATTAGATCGTTTGGCAAAATGGCAATCCTTGTTTGAAAAGGTTGGCAAGCAAGGATTAACAGACGAAGCCCAAAGGGGCCTTTATGGGGAGATTTATTTTTTACGCTTTTTCATGAGCAACAATTCAGATAAAATTTATTGTCTCAAATCTTGGCTTGGCCCAGAAAAATCAATCCAAGATTTTCAGTATTCAAATTGGGCAGTTGAAGTAAAAACGACCCATGGCAACAATCATCAGAAAATTCACATCACCAATGAACGTCAATTGGATGATGCCATCATTGAAAAAATATTCCTGTATCATCTTTCGCTCGACATCAGAAATGGAAATGGCGAGTCTCTAAATTCTCTTATTGACTCAATTATAGAATTGTTGTATGAAGATATAATTGCTTCCAATTTATTCAAAATAAAGTTGTTGGAATCGGGGTATTACGAAACCCATAGGCCTCTGTACGAAGAAAGATGCTATACTATCAGACAAGAAAACCTTTATCGCGTTTCAGGCAATTTTCCTAGAATAACCGAAAATCAAATTCCAATTGGTGTAGGAGATGTGAGATACTCGATTGTCCTTTCAGAATCAGAGGAATGGAAAATAGACCAGGAAACACTTTTGACTGAAA
>DATGOZ010000213.1:0-2648 GCA_035305395.1 Taishania sp.
CTTTAGCTTTTAATTCTGGATTTATTGGATATTTGTCGACTAACTTAAATGTAGCGATTGCTTCATTATACTTTTCCTTTTGAAACAATTCGACTCCGTGATTGTAAGCAATCAATTGGTAAACTTTTCTCAACGTAAAATCTTTGTTTTCTACACGATCCAAGCTTTCCAACGCCTTTTCATAATTGTTTGTCGACGTGTAAACATTCACCAAATATTGGTAAACATCTTCTTTTCTTTTTGAGTTTGGATAGTTATTTAAATACTTCTCAAATGCAAGAATCGCCTCGTTGTATGGGTTTACATCCACCTTGTATGACAATACAGCAAATTGATACAACGCGTCTTCTTGCAACTTTAAGTCAGCACTATCAATTTCAGAAGCTTTTTCAAATGCCGATCTAGCAGATAAGTTATTTTTCATCGCTAAATAACACTCTCCAATGTGATAAAACGAAACTTGAGAAAGACTATCCTTATAACCTTTTGTTACACGATCAAACATCTTAACGGCTTTGTCATACAACCCACTTTTGTAGTAAGAATAGCCCAATTGATAATCCTCATCACGTGTTGTTTCCGCTAATTTATCATACGCTTCAAGATGCTCAACAGCCTCATCATATTTCCCTGTACGGTAATAGGCTTCTCCAATCAAATGTTTTACATCCTTTTCGTTAACGATCGTTGCATTTGTCAACTTTGGAGCATATTGTGTTACTTCTTCATATTTTCCTTGCAAATAATAAATTTGAATAATGTAGTATGGAACAACCTTTCCAAACGACTCATCTTCTTCCAACTTCAAGAAACCATCCAACGCTATTTGGTAACTTTTTTCAGTATACGAAATATGAGAGAAATAGTACAACGATGGATTCGCATATTGCGAATCTGTATCCTTCACCTCAAGAAAAGCTAATTTTGCTGCATCTAACTTTCCTTCTTGGAAATTTGAATATCCAACTTTGAAATAATATTCATTTCGAAGATCTTTATCGATATCATTTGCTGTTAACCTAGCATAGTACACCAATGCCTCTTTATAATCCTTACTTCGGTAATAGTGATTCCCAAGTTTAAAAAACACCATGTGTTTGTAGATGCTTTCTGGGTAATTTTGAATAAAACTCTTTAACAAATCCACCGCATCATTATTGTACAACTCCAAAGCTGCGACCCCTTCGTAATACAATGCTTTGATGTACATTGGATCATTTGGTTGGTTTAATTTATTGACAAACCCTCTAAACTCTTTTCGAGCTGAACCATATTGTTGCTTCTGAAACAACTCCTCTGCTCGATAAAAATCCGCATACACACTATTGTACTTCTCAGACGATTGTCCAAACCCGACAATAGAAACACCTAAAAATAAGATAATCAATATTCGCAACATACACATTATACAATTAACAAAGTAAAATTAATTGACTTATCCACCGCTAAATAGTAGGCTTTCAAAAGTTTTAAACGGTATCATGTTAAGATTATTTCAACAAAACAGCTTCGGAGTTGAGTTATTTATTCGCATTTTTACAAAAAAGTATTTGAGGTGGAACAAATTATTCGAATTAAGGACGGAAAAATATTTCAAGATGATAAGTTAATTATCAAGGATATTAACTTCGAATTAAACGACAATGAATTGGTTTACTTAATCGGAAAAACTGGTTCAGGGAAAAGTAGTTTACTCAAATCACTTTATGGAGAAGTTCCATTGAACGAAGGAACAGGTGAAGTGGTTGGTTTCGACCTTTCCAAACTTCGAAAAAAGGATATTCCTCACCTACGCAGAAAATTAGGAATTGTATTCCAAGACTTCCAATTATTGACAGACAGAACAGTTGGCGACAACTTACTTTTCGTTATGGGAGCAACTGGATGGAAGGATAAAAACCTCATGAAGCAACGCGCAAAAGAGGTTCTGCAATTGGTTGGGTTGGAAACAAAAATGAACATCAAACCTCACGCACTATCGGGGGGGGAACAACAACGTGTTTCCATAGCTCGCGCATTGATCAATAAACCAAGTTTGATTTTAGCAGATGAACCTACGGGTAACTTAGATCCGGAAACATCTCAAGAAATCATGCAATTATTGATTGCTGTTGCACGTGAAGAAAAATCTGCTGTTTTGATGGCAACGCACGACATGACAATTGTTGAGAAATTTCCTGGTCGTGTAGTTCGTGTCGAAAATGGTGAATTGAAAGAACTCAACACTTTAAACCGCTTCAATCCGTTTGAAACCTTAGGTTTGTAAACCATGATTTATCTTCGCGAAGCAAGCATTACAGACATCCCACTCATCCAACAGCTGACGAACCAAATTTGGCCAGCGACATATCAACATATTATCTCAAGCGAACAAATTGCATACATGCTCGACATGATGTATTCGACTACTTCGTTGGAAAAGCAATTGGAAAACCCCAATTTGTATTTTTACATCATTGAAATAGACGGAGAACCAAAAGGCTATACCAGTTGTGAAATACACATTGAACCACAAACTGCAAAAATCCATAAATTATATTTATCACAAACTTTGCATGGTTTAGGCTACGGACGAATGGTTGTAGAACAACTTGAGAAAATTGTAGCAAAACACAACAATAAATACCTTATCTTAAACGTCAACCGGA
>DATGOZ010000214.1:0-3014 GCA_035305395.1 Taishania sp.
AACTAAGTTCGAATGTTCAATTGATGAACTCTGAAGATCGAAAAAATATTCACATTGCCGCAGTATTTGTTAATAATTTTGTGAATCATATGCTCTATCTTTCGAGTGATTTTCTTGCTCAAAAAAATCTACCTTTCGAAATTTTGAGTCCACTAATCGAAGAAACAATCAAAAAAGCACTTGAATTAAACCCAAAAGATGCTCAAAGTGGTCCAGCAAGACGATTTGATAAATCAACTATCGACAAACATTTAAGAGAATTGGATCATCGTAAAAAAATCGTTTACGAGACTATAACAAATAGCATTTTGGAAACATACAAGAAATGATTACTTACAAAGAAAAATTAAATCAAATTACAACCTTCATATTTGATATTGATGGGGTTTTAACAAATGGTGATGTGTATATTACAAATACTGAAATCATTCGCGTATTGAATTCCAAAGATGGATATGCAATCCAACTTGCAAGCAAACTAGGTTATAACGTGTTCATCATAACGGGTGGAAGTTCCAATTCAGTTAAAGAACAATTGTTAGCTTTAGGAGTTCATGAAGTTTGTTTGTCTTCATCTAACAAAATGAACGTTTATACTGAACTAAAAGTTAAATACAACTTGAGTGATGAGGAAATTCTATACATGGGAGATGACATCCCAGACATGCAAGTGATGCAAGCAGTAGGGTGTGCTACTTGTCCTCAAGACGCTGCTCCAGAAATTAAAGAAATCTCACATTATCAATCTCCATTTTATGGAGGAAAAGGAGCCGTTAGAGACATCATTTCTCAAACACTCAAGGTTCATAGGAAATGGTTAACTAAGGAATCATTTATTTGGTAAATATTCGACACAGGCTTATAAAAAATCATTAGCTACTGTATTTTAATCAATTACAGGCCCATTACTTGTAAAATATTATTTTTTTCTCTTTGTTTTTTCTTATATTCGTTAAATAAACCACGAATATATTATGAAAACCTCCAAAATTAAACAAACTACTATCCTATTAGGATTATTACAATTTATTTTCTTGTGTCCAAATAGTATTTTAAGCCAAGAGAGTAAAGAAGGAATGTATTCAAAACAAAAAAACTATACAACCTTTTCAGAGAAAAAACCTAACAATTTACCCTATAATGCACCATGTGTATCATGCGAAGAAGATATTTCAGCAAGAACAGCACATACCAAAACCTATATTGGTACAGGACAAAACAAGGGACATATTTATAATCAAACTGGTTATACACCTATTCACTATCAAAATTCAAGCGGTTTTTGGGAGACGATTGACTTTAGATTGGAAAAAATTGATAATAGAATTTATGCAGCCAAAGATCAACCTTCACCCATACAACTAGACTTAAAAAATGGAATCACAAGTATCCAAAATATATTTGACACCATTCAATTCAACAAAAATTTGGAGCTTATTTGGGAAAATAATGGTGTTTATACAAGTCTTGGAAATGCAGATTATTCAAATCATACAGCTGGAGATGATGGTGTCTACATAACAGATATATGGCCTGGTATTGATATGGAAATTCAGGTATTACCTGGAAGTGTCAAATCAAACTACATTTTAAAATACAAACCGACTCAAGAAAGCGGTCGATTTATTATAAGAGATTATTACAAACTATCATCACAACTTAAATTAAATAAAATAGGTGATGAAATTATTGTTAAATCTAATATAGGTCAAGAAGCATTTACAATTTCTCCATGTATTGGGTACGATAATAAATCAGAAACAAGATCTGAAACTGAATTATTTGAATACGATATAACGAATAATTACATTGACATTCTTATACCTTTAAGTACATTACGTAAAGAAGGTTTAATATACCCTTACACAATAGATCCATTGGTGAGCAGTTCAAACACCCTTGCTCAAACTTCTATTACAGGATCAATGTATAATAGTAGTTGTAATTTCACTAATTCTTGCAATTATAATTTAACTGTATCAACACCTCCAAATTCAACAATTGTTGATGTGTTATTCTCTTTCACTTACAATGCAGATGGAATTGCTTGCTGGCTTCAAGATGGGGCTATGAGAATAGCATCAGGTGGATGCGTTAGCCCTTCAGCTACTGGGTATTATTGGTTTTGTAATGACATTGGAGGAGGTACATGCTCAGCTACTAATGTATCAATTTTTAATGATATCTCAACTTGCTTACCTGCACCTAGTTGTACACCGCAAAATGTACCATTTACACTACAGTTCTTTAGATCATGTTGGGGAACCAGTGGATGCTCTAATTCTTGCATCGGGGCGGCATCTCCTTGGACAGTAACAATTGAATCTCGTACAATTGAACATACAAATGCTACAACTCCTATAAACCTTTCTGCAACTACAGTTTGCCAAGGACAATCTTTAACAGCATCCACTAGTGCTACATATGGAGTTCCTCCTTATACGTATAATTGGAGTTTTAACTCTTCTGGAACTCCTTCGGTAGGAACTGGTAATTCAACAAGTATAACTTTTCCAACTGCTGGAACGCAAACTGTTTATTCCATTGTTACAGATGCATGTGGAAATCAAGTTACTTCAAGTAGAACTGTCACAGTAACAGCCAGTGCGACGGTAAATGCAAATCCAAATCCAGCAACGATTTGTTCTGGAAGTTCTCCCAACATTACTCTTTCTTCAACACCAGCTGGAGCAACACTCAACTGGACCGTCACTCAATCGGGGGTAAGCGGAGGATCCAACGGTTCAGGAAATAATATCAATCAAACACTAAGTTTAACTGGAGCTAGTAGTGGAACCGCTACATACAACATTACAGGAACGCAAGGAGGTTGTCCTGTAATCCCTACAAGCGTTGTTGTTAATGTTAATCCTGGTCCAACTGCTACAATTTCTGGTGGTGGAGCTTACTGTGCTGGTGGAACGATACCTTCGACAACAATAACACTTACTGGAACTGCTCCATGGACAGTAGTAGTCAACGGTCAAACATTGAATATCAATGCTTCGCCATAT
>DATGOZ010000215.1:0-2232 GCA_035305395.1 Taishania sp.
GCTGGAGATGAAAAAATACAGGTCATCGATCTAAAACTGAAAGATGAAGCCAAAAAAGGGTACTTCGGGAAAGCCTCCTTTGGAACGGATTTCTCTCGTTTTTATGAAGGTCAGGTGTTAGCCAATAAATTCAATAAAAAACAAAAAATTTCTGTTTACTTTATGTCGTCTAACACTACCAAATCTACTTTATCGTGGAAAGATGCAAATGATTTTGGAATCGACAATGCAACTCAATATAAATACAACTCTGAAACAGATAGCTGGGAAGTAAACGACAACTTCATCAGCACAGAAGATGGTTTTCCATTGATGTTCAAATCTGGTTTCTATTATACTGATCAAATTAATTCAAAACTAAAAGTTGGAGCCAATTATACCTATAGTGACTTTAGAAAACGAACAGAGAGCAATACCAATGTTTCTTTCTTTATGCCTGATACAACATTCTCTACAAGCATGATTGATAAAGAAACGAATCAATATAGAAGTCACGAAGCAAACTTGAATATCGAATACAAAATAGATTCAACACAGACCTTAACATTCGAACCAAAATTCATTTTTGCAGAAAAAACATCTGAAACAAACTCGACATCAAGCTACAAAGATGCAAATGCAAGTTCGGTAAGAAATTCGATTAATCAACAAATGGGTGAAAGTGATGTCACAAATATCAAAGCAAGATTGGCTTACAATAAGAAATTCAAAAAAGAAAAACGCGAATTGAAAATTACGAATAACGTTGTTGTTGACAATTCAAATTCAGAGACTCAAATAGGATTCAAAGATCAAATGTTGTTAACGAATACGATTGAAAATGAAATCGACCAAAACAAGTTGAATGATCGAAACATCTTCTCTAACGTCTTTTCTACAGTGTTCATTGAACCAATAAACAAAAAAATGAAATTCGAATTTGTGTACGAACTTTTCAATATCAAGAATAGTCAAAACACGCAATCATTTAACAAATTCAATGGTGAGTACACACTTTTAGATTCCTTAACTTCAGGAGATTTTACCAGTATTAAAACTCAAAACAGAGTTGGAGTATCGTGGATTTACGATTACAAAAAACACCTGGTTACTATAGGTGCAATGGGTAGAACGGTACAGATTAACAATAACAATTTGTTTGACAACACATCAATTCGTCAATCAGTTACAAATGTTCTACCTAAGATTGTCCATTACTATCGCATTGGACGAAATACAAGCTGGAGATCATCTATAACATCTAATTCTGTACTTCCGAGTATACAATTATTGCAACCAGTAAGAAACAATTCCAATCCAAATAGCATTTTCATAGGTAATAGTAATTTAAAACCAAATTATACTTTTAACCTCAATTCAAATTTCAACCATTACAACCCTTTGAATGGAGGATATGTATATGCTGGAATTTACGCTAGCTACGGATTAAATGAATTTATTAGCAGTATCACGTATGACAATTTAGGAAGGCGAACACAAACCTATGTTAACGAAAATAGTTTAAACTATGCTGGATTATGGGCTGGTGGAGGAATTCCAATTATCAAACAAATTTTGAATTTAACGCCACATCTTCAATACAATCAAGGAAATAGAGTTAACTATGTTGACGATATACGAAACACACTCAACACGTACACAGTAAGTCCCAATATTGACATCAACTTATACACGGATATCGTTGAATTCTCTTTCGGATTTGATTACAGCTTTACAAAAAATCAAAATTCGATTAGTTCAAACTTAAACTTGACAAATAATCGATACGGTTTGAATAGTGATATACGAATCTACCTTCCTTGGAAGATGGAATTAGCTACTGATTTTGAATACAATCAATATCGAAATTTAGCAGAAGGATTCAATATCAACACGTTTATTTGGAATGCAGAAATTGAACAAAACTTCGGAAAAAACGACAATTTTTCTATTGCTCTGAAAGCATACGACATGTTGAATCAAAATACAAAAATCATCAGAGAATCATCTGCGAACCAAATTTATGATACTCGAAAAACAATTATCGCACGCTATTTTTTGTTTAGTTTAACTTACAAATTCAATAGCACATTTAAAAAATCTAAAAAAACTGAAAACAATGAAATCACTGAATAATCATCTAGTTAAATACATCTTGTGTTTTAGTTGCTCCATTTCTTTTTGGGGATTTAATCAAATTCAAGAAGGTGTTATTTTGTTCGAACGAAAAACAAACTTGTTTAAGAAATATAC
>DATGOZ010000216.1:0-2306 GCA_035305395.1 Taishania sp.
GCTATAAATTTGTTTCGTATTCTTGGGCTGGGTTCACAGGTGTAGCTTCAGGAATGAACGAACAGGGATTGACGGTTACCATCAACGCATCTAAATCGGATTTACCAACAGGGTCAAAAACTCCAATTTCATTGCTTGCAAGAGAAATATTGCAATATTCAAAAAACATCGACGAAGCGATAACAATTGCGAAAAAAAGGAAAACATTCGTTTCTGAAACATTGATGATCGCTTCTGCAAATGACAACAAAACAGTATTAATCGAAAAATCTCCTACAAAGCTTGGCGTTTTCGAAATGAAAGATGATGAATTGATTTGTTCAAATCACTATCAATCTAACACATTTAAGAACGATGAAATCAATATTCAAAACATACAGAATAGCGATAGTAAATTTCGATTTGATCGTGTAAAACAATTACTTGACAACAAAAATAAAACTGCTTTAACTCCTTTGGATTTTGCTGAAATACTGAGAAACCAAAAAGGAATCAATGACGATACATTAGGGATGGGTAATCCAAAAGCACTTAATCAGTTAATTGCGCATCACAGTGTTGTCATGCAACCTACGGAACGTAAATTCTTCATCACTACAAAAGATTATCAATTGGGTCCATTTATTGGATATGACCTCAACAAGACATTTCAATTAAAACAAGGAACAATTACAGATACCATTCCGGCTGATCCATTCATCAATTCTTCGGCTTATGAAAGTTTTAAGCAATACAAAGCTATCAAACATCAAATAAGCCAATACTTGATATTTAACAAACCGTTGAATTTAACATCACAAACTGTTAAAGCATTTATTCAATCCAATAGTGAATCATACATTACGTATGAGATGCTTGGAAAGTATTATAGCAAAAAAGGAAATAAACAAAAAGCTAAATACTATTTTGAAGTTGCTTTACAAAAACCATTGGCTTCTAAAAACGTCGAGCAAGAACTCAAACACTTACTTAACAAGTGTTCAAGCAAACATTGATGTTATTTAAACTCAGTTACCTCTTTCAAGGACTTGATTGAAAAATAGAAACCAACAGCAGTTACAACTAACAAAAGTGCCGTAAGAAGCCACAACATATCATACCCCAAATGTTCAGCAATTGACGTCCCCAATAGCGGTGAAACAATTAACGCTATTCCAACAGAAATACCATTCACCCCCATATACGAGCCACGGTTATTAGGACCAGATCTAAGAGAAGTAACCGTCGCCATAAAAGGCAACACCAACATCTCACCAATACTCATCAAGGTAATAGCCAAATACACTAAAAACCATTGATGACTTATTGTATAAAGAAAGAAGTTTAATCCAGTAATGATTGTCCCCCAGAACATCACTTGAATTATCGACAATCTTTTTTCTACAAATGCAATCAAAGGCATTTCCGTTAGCACAATGATGAATCCACTATATCCCAGCACCAACCCTACCTCTTTTTGAGTGAAACCAACACCATCTTTCAAGAAGATTGGCAATGTATTTAACAATTGGAAGAACGCCAATGCAAACAAGGTACAAAATAGAGAAAAGCATAAAAATTTGGTATCTGTATATGGAGAGCGATTAGCCACATTCACGTGATTAGTTCTTCCATCCTCAGCGATAGCTTCATTACGTTCTTTTCGATTGCGAAAGAATAAGACAAAAACAAGAATCGCAACACAGCATGAACATGCATTGATATAAAACAACCAATAAAACGAATAAGCAGCTATCACCCCTCCAATTGCTGGACCAATGGAGAATCCTAAATTCATCGCCATTCTATTTAAAGAGAAAGCTCGAGTCAAATTTTCCTTCTTAGCATATCTCGTTATCGCTACGGAATTGGCAGGTCGAAAGATTTCAGAAAATAAACCAAGTAGAAATAATAGCAAACAAATTGAATAGAAATTTTCAAAATGGGGTATTAAAATATATAACGGTGAACAAAGGAGTAAGCTAACAATTTGCACACGGTAATTTCCAAATTTATCCGTTAACCAACCACCTACACCCGATCCAAATAAGGAACCAAAACCATAAAGACTGAGACATTTTCCAGCATCAAAAATCGAGAATCCCATTTGTTGGTGTAAGTAAATTCCAAGAAATGGAATGACCATTGCTCCTGATCGATTAATCAACATCACCAACGACAGCATCCATGATTCTTGAGACAGACCTTTGTAGGATTCTATATATTTTCTTAAAAAATTCATATTGTATTGTTATCAAAAAAAAAGGCCCACATAAGTGAGCCTTCATAAATAGTTTCAAATCGATTACATCTTAGGAACTTTTTTG
>DATGOZ010000217.1:0-3958 GCA_035305395.1 Taishania sp.
ATTAAAACAGACAGAACCTCCTTCAGCTGTTGTTAGGTTCTTTACTGCATGGAATGAAAAGCATGTAATATCAGCTAAACTACCACTACGCTTACCATTCATTGTTGCCCCAAAACTATGAGCAGCATCAGAAATCAATAAAATGCGATTCAACTGCTTTTGTATAGCTGTATTTGGTTTAAATTTAGTTTGTTCTTCTTCAATGATTTTGTACAATAAATCGTAATCACAAGGAAAACCAGCTATGTCAACAGCAATGATTGCTTTTGTTTTTTCAGTAATTGCTGCTCTAACTTTTTCAGCGTTGATGTTAAAGTCTTCTGAATTTAAGTCCACCATAACAGGTTTTGCTCCAGAATGTACAATCACATTGGCACTTGCGCAATACGTGTATGCTGGTAGAATTACTTCATCACCTTCTTGAATACCCCACCAATTCAATAAAACTTGCATACCCATTGTCCAAGAATTGACAGCAACAGTGGTCTTACAACCACAGTATTCCGTTATTTTTTTCTCAAACAATTTTGTGCGAGGTCCAGTTGTAATCCATCCACTTTTTAAAGCTTCTGTAACTTCATCAATTACTTTTTGATCAATACGAGGTGGAGAAAATGGTATCATATATTAAGATGTAAATTTTATAAATACGAAAGTAGTAATTTATTGAATTGAAAATTCATTGAAGAGAACCATTTTGAATCATTTTATAGTTCGTGAATAAAATAGTATCTTAGCGAAAAAAACAATGAAGACTTACAATAAAATAATGCTTAATCTTTGGCTAGTAATTGCTATTGTATTGGTGGTTTATGTAACCTATATGGGTTTTAATGAAGGCTTTAAAAGATGGGCTTTTATGTATGTTTTTGCTGGTATTGCCATTGTAGCATATTTATTTCGTCGCTTCATGTCTAAGCGTGTGGAGGCACACATGAAATTTTTGGAAGAAAAAGAACGCAATTCTCAAAAATAGAATTTCAAATGCAACGCCTCGCATTTCTTCTATTTTTATTTCTATTCATTTGTACAAATCAATTAGTTGCTCAACGAAAATTTAGTGGAGTAATCGTTGACGAGAAAGATATTCCCATCCCGCAAGCTAAACTGTATGTCAAAAACGATCCGTCACTTCGTACAGTTTGTGATGATGCCGGTCAATTTGAGATTTTCTTGATGCCAGGTGAATACTTTTTTATTATTCAAGCTTTTGGGTATGTTGATAGAGAAATTTATGTTGCAATAGATGACTATGAAATTTCACGATCAATTTTCCTTGTTCCAATAAGAACCGGTGAGCTGAGTGAAGTAGAAATTATTGCTAAAAAATCGAATCCGGGTAGGGATATCATTCTCAAAGTAGTAGAAAAACGTGATTCTATTAACCCATGGAAATATCCGCATAGTTGTGAAGTGTACATCAAGTCTGTTGAGAAAATTGATTCAAAGACAACTAATTCAAAAAGTAAATCAAAAGTCGAAGATACTTCCAATAAAACAATTGATGATCCATTTGATGTTAAGCGAAAAGAAGATCAAGAGTTTGCCAATAGTATGAATTTTTTAGAGGTTCAATTAACTCGTCATTTTGAACCATATAATAAGGTGAAAGAAATTCGCAATGCATATGATTTAAGAGGGAAGGATAATAATATGTATTACACGACTACTGTAAAGTCGAACTTCAATTTTTTTCAAAATTTATTGCATTTGGACGATTTACATCAAACTCCGGTGAGTTCACCAATTTCAGTACCCGGAATTTTAAGTTACAAGTATCGTTTAGTGGAGCAGTATGAAGAAAATGGGAAGAAAATTCATAAAATTCGAATCATTCCAAGAAATGTTTCTACTTCTACTTTAGAAGGTTTTATTTGGGTTATTGATTCAGTTTGGATGATTCAAAAACTTGAATTTACGATGAGTAAAGGTAATCTGATAATTTACGATTATTTTAAGATTTATCAAGAATTTGATGTATCGAGTGATACAATGTGTGTGTTAACGAATCAAGAGTTGACCTATGGAGTGACCTACAACAAAGAAAGTACACAATTACAAAATATTGCTCGATTTTATGATTATAATTTTAATATCAACTTCGATAAAAAATACTTTAAAAATGAACTTTCAGTCACCGAGAAAGAGGCTTATGAACGAGATAGCTTGTATTGGAAGAATAAGCGAAAATCTGAATTAACTGAAGAGGAGTTAAGATATATCATTGTTCAAGATAGTATACAGGATTATCATAATCGAGCAGAATATTTAGATTCGTTAGATCGAGAATTTAACAAAATCACAGCATTGAAAGTTCTTTGGTTTGGTATTGATCGAAGAAATAGAGAGACAAAAACACAATGGACTTTTAGTTCTTTGGCAACAATGGCTCGACCGATTTACATTGCAGGACCACGGGTAGCTCCCAATTTCTTCTTTTTCAAAAAGTGGGATGATGAACGAACCTTGGATTCGTATACTGAGGCGTCTGTCGGTTTTTTAAATGGAGATGTAAAAGGAAATACTTGGTGGCGTTATCGATACGATCCTTTTCATTTTGGTACTATTGCAGCAGAATTTGAGCATGATTTTGGCGTGGTAACATGGAATGATGCAATTGCAGAGGTGTATAAGCGTGAAAACTTCTTTGAAAAAACAGGGCTTACCGCTATACACGATTACGAATTGTTCAATGGGTTTTACCTCAATACGACGTTTTCATTTACTGAAAGACGAAGTATTGATCATTATAAATTTTGGAAGAGTGCCGACAAGATTTTACCGAATAACGATGCGAAGTCATTCCAAACATATCAAGCTTTTATAGGTAAGATTAAGGTGTCTTATACTCCTGGTCAAAAATTTATGCGAGAACCAAATCGTAAAGTTCTTCTTGGTTCTAAGTGGCCAACGTTTTATGCGTATTATGAACGTGGTATTCCTAAGATTTTTGGGAGTGATGTCGATCATGAATACATCCGTATGGGAGCGGAACAAACGTTTAAAATAGGCACAATTGGTACTACGACATATCACGTTCACTCTGGTAAATTCTTAAGTTCAAAAGCCTTGTATGATGCGGATTATAAGTATTTCAGACGAAGCGATATAATTTGGTTTTCAGATCCGTTGAATTCTTTTCAGGGGTTAGATACGAGTTTGCCGACAAAAAAGCTATATATTGCAGCGCATCTTATACACCATGACAATGGATCTATTTTGAATAAACTTCCCTTTATGAAAAAGGCACGTATCGGTTTAGTTGGAGGGGGAGGTTTGCTAATTGTTCCCGAGCATGATTGGTTGCATTATGAATTTTTGCTTGGTTTGGAACGTGTTTTTAAAATGTCGAAACGTAGATTGAGACTTGGTGTTTATTGTGCTTATTCAGATGGAAATCACTCTAAGGCGCGTTTCAATTGGAAGGTTTCCTTTTCGCTGTTGGACAACCGTAGTTTGAAGTGGAATTTCTAATAGCAAACCGTCCAAATCAATATATTGCCGTTAATCCTTATTAATTTAATATTTACAAAAGTTTCACTTTATTTGTAAAAAAATTATTACGAAATGAGAAAAATAATTATTGGAGCTTTAGTCGGCTTCTTTTCTTTTAACACAATCGCTCAGCAAAAAATTGAATTTGTTGAATACGATTTGCCGAATGGCATACATGTGATTCTACATCAAGAAAAATCGACTCCAATTGTTGCAGTTTCTGTACTTTATCACGTTGGATCAAAAAATGAAAAACCTGATAGAACAGGATTTGCACACTTTTTTGAGCATCTTTTGTTTGAAGGATCAGAAAACATCAAGCGTGGAGATTATGACAACTACGTTGAGAAGAATGGAGGTGCGTTGAATGCTAATACGTCAATGGATAGAACGTACTATTTTGAATTATTACCTTCTAATCAATTGGAATTAGGTCTTTGGCTTGAGTCTGAGCGTATGTTGC
>DATGOZ010000218.1:0-2883 GCA_035305395.1 Taishania sp.
GAATCAATGTAAATTTCACCTGCTACTGTTTCATCCTCAGGTTGAAACGACTTATCCAATTCAGTTGTTACAAAATCGAAAATAGGCTTGCGAAGTTCATGCAATCTTGCTCCATCATATAACGTTACAGCTGCAACAATATCTTCATCTAATTCGCCAACCCAACAATTTTCATAGCTGTATTGATTCGATTCAGAAGAAACAAATCGCAACATAAATTGATTTGTCTTTTCGTCATTCGATTCACCGATAAATTGATAAACGATATCACGCATCGCTAACAGCAATAAGTGCGCAATGACCGGAGCATCCTCTTTTTTAGCTTTTCGGATTTTCATGTTTGAACTTTCACAATTAGGCTGCATAACCCAATACTTTATTTTCGATGTTTGATTGCTTAAAATATCTCAAAACTAATTCATTTTGATCGGCAGAACCTTTCAATAAAATCAGCAAACCACCAAAATTGGCCTTACCAATATACTCCAATTTCAACTTAATAATTGTATATGGTGTATTATAATAGCTTTGAATTGTTTCAATCAATTGTTTGAAATGAACATTACCCTCCAATTTCAATTCAATTAGCGGATAATATCCAGCCTTATATTCTTTTTCTAAACTATTTAAAATGCTTTCAGGTAACAGCATGACAATACTATTTTAATGATTAATAAATCTCCTCAAATGGGGAGAACCAATAACGTTTTGATTAATTTGACGCGACTAACTCTAGTGGCACAGCATCAATTCCACCTTTCAGATTGAGCAAATTGGAAAAACCGAATTCGTTTTGCAAAACCTGAATCGCTTGTGCACTTCTCCTACCCGATTTGCAATGGATAACCAACAATGCCTCACGATTCAACTCGTCCGCTCGATTCGAAATTTCATTCAATGGAATATGTAATCCTCCCAAATTTCGCTCTTGAAATTCGTGTAACTCACGTACATCAATCAGTTGAACCACATGTTTCGACTTCAAATCCAAGTAAGTGGCGAAATCAATTTCTTCAATCGCATTTGAAAGTCCACAAAATTGGTTGTAGTCAATCAACTCGGTTATCGGTTGAACTTCCGGATTCTTTGCATATCGAATGGTTCTGAATTCAAATTTCAATGCATCAAACAGAACCAATCTTCCCGACAAAGTTTCTCCTATTCCAGTTAGCAATTTGATTACCTCATTGGCTTGCATTGTACCGATGATTCCCGGTAGAACTCCCAAAACACCAGCATCAGTGCAACTCGGAACAGAACCAGCTTCGGGCGGTGTTGGATATAAATCGCGGTAATTCGGACCTCGTTCTCCTAATTCATTCAGCGCATTGAAAACTGACAACTGACCTGTAAATTGTAGAATAGAACCAAAAACCAGCGGTTTGCTTTCCAAAACACACGCATCGTTGACGAGATAACGTGTTTGAAAATTATCGCTTCCGTCCACCACAACATCAAACTGATTGATGATTGCTCTTGCATTTGCTCGAGTCAATTGTTCATCAAAAACCTTTACTTGGATGTGTGGATTCAACTGATTTAACTTTTGCTGAGCTGTTTTTGCCTTGGATTCACCAATATCATTCACATTGAACAAAATTTGACGTTGCAGATTACTCACATCCACACGATCAAAATCGATTATTCCAATTGTCCCTACTCCAGCAGCAGCAAGGTATAGCAACACAGGACTACCCAATCCACCAGAACCAACAATCAACACCTTGGCTTGCTTCAATTTAAGCTGCCCTTCCATTCCTAACTCAGCTACCTGAATATGGCGACTGTATCTCTGAATTTCTTCTGGAGATAAAACCGTAGGATTAAAGATGTTGTTTGCCTGAGTCATTTCTACAAATTTAATGAATTGTTGTTTCATTTTCCGCTTATTCAACGTCAATTACTTATCGTTTATAATTCAAAAAGGGACTTCGAACTGTGAGTGAAGTCCCTTCTACAATAAGGATTTACTTGTACTACACAGTCTGTTCGGTCGATGAGGCATACGATTACAATTGGACGGATGCATCTTATTCCAACGCTTGATCGCTTTCACTTGTCTCGTAACCTCATTCATCTTCGTTAATTTAACTGTGTACATTGCTTTTAACTTTAAAAAATTAAATAAAAAAACTCCCCCGAATTTCGGAGGAGCTTGCTAACCAATTAATCTATTGGTATATCGTTTCATCCGAAATAAGCATACACTCCTCCATTACAACGCATCGAGCGATGTTTCGGTGTATTATACTTATTTGAGATGTTTGTATACATTTCTACTGATGATTTCTAGTAAAGATAGAAGAATTCAAATTTCCAACAAGCGGATTCGTGTTTTTTAACAATTAAATAAAGAATTACTTTTTGGGAAAAATCTATGTTTTAGCTCTAATACTTGCTCTTTCAAGTAAGAAAACAAGTGCCACAAAAAATAGTAAAATTGCGTTGTGAACGATGAATTGTAGTATTCCGTCTTTCAGATCAATCCATGAAATAAGACCAAATAACGTTAAAGCTAAACCGAGGTACAAACCGAATTTACGCAAGTTATATTTGATTGGATAATACTTTTGACCTAACAAATACGAAGCAACCATTTGAAATGCATAAACAATCATTGTAGCCCAAGCACTTGCCATGTATCCATATTTTGGAATAAAAATGTAATTGATTCCAACAGTCAGAATAGCACCTACTACAGCAATATAAGCCCCAAATCGCGTTTGCCCTGACAATTTATACCAAATACTTTGGTTGTAGTAAATTCCCAAAAAGATATTAGCCAACAACAACAACGGAACAGCTTTCAAACCTTCCCAATAGCTTTCGTTTGGAATGAAGAACTTGAATATTTGCATGTTGAATGTCACCCCCAAAAAAACG
>DATGOZ010000219.1:0-3808 GCA_035305395.1 Taishania sp.
TCCTCACTTTTTGTAATCATCACCACTGGAACGTTCGGTTTTTTCTCCTTGATACGTGTCAGCGCTTCCAAACCAGAAATTCCGGGCATGTTTTCATCCAAAAAGATGACATCAAAATTTTCTTCCTCACTTCGTTCTACCGCATCCAAACCACTATTAACAGCAGTTACTGCATACCCTTTTGTTTCAAGAAATAAGATGTGAGGTTTTAACAATTCAATTTCGTCGTCAGCCCAAAGAATTTTTATTTGCATAATCTAAAACAGTTTGTACAAAGAAACGAAAAGATGACCCAAATATTGAATCATCTTTCCCAAATTAATATTTTTTGTGAGAAATTAGAATATCTCTTTGCGGTATCCAATATTGAAATTAAAGAATACAGAGCGGTAAACACTACTTGGAATATTCTGATTACTTGGAATTCCAAACAATGTCAACTGTGGGTTTATATCAAAGAAAAATGTTCCTTTAGCTGGAATTGTATATTTAACCCCTCCAGTAAAACCAACGGCCAAACGAATGATTGTACCTTTTTCTCTTCCATCAGTAAAATCACCCGATTCAAGCGTATATTTCGACTCATCATAATCACCAAACTGATAACCATGTTTAACCGAATTTACAATCAGAGCTATATTCGTTCCTCCATATAACGAAAAACCTTCATCAAAACCATTGATTAAATAATAACGTGTTCCCCCATCAATCATAAAATAATTAATCGATGTAAGTTGATTCAAATCAACAGGCACGAATGACGGATTCGTTGCTTGGTCATTTGCAAACGCTGTCAACTGCCCTAGATTCGTCTTTGAATTTTGATTAAACAAATACGTCAACCTTCCATAGAACGTCACTTCATTGTTACGAGGTTTTTCACCAACTATATGCAATCCATAGAATGGTTTTGGATTGCCAAATTCAAACATAAAACTTGGTCCACCCCCAATTCCAAACTGACCGTAAATTGTATTTGCAAGAAATACTAAAGTAAGAACAGCTCCTATTTTTATCGATCTAACCATCTTGGTTTGTTTAATATAACTTTATCAAAAATAATGCATTTTTCAATATGAGCACCTTTTAAATAGCCAGTACTCATTAAAAATTCATTAACAATTTCCCCTCCTGTAAACTTAAATGTCTTTTTAAACAACTTTCGCCACTCATCCAACGTGTGAAAATCATGTGAGTCAAGCCAATTTTTAAACGTACCATATTCCCCTTTTATTGTCTGAATAACTTGTGCATTGTAAATTGCAGCTTGAATTTTCAACCGATTTCGTACAATACCTGCATCTTGCAGCAATCTTTCAATATCTTTCTCCTTATAATTTGCTACTATTTCAATAGCAAAATCCGCATAAGCCCTTCTGAAATTGGCTTCCTTTTTCAGAATAATATCCCACGACAATCCCGCTTGATTAATCTCCAAAATGAAGCGACCAAACAATTCATTGTCGTCATCAATTGGAAAACCATATTTTGTATCGTGATAGACACGATGTACATTATCTTCTGGCAATGATTTGCAATATTCACAGTATGACATACTACAAAAATAAAATTCTATCTGAATTGATCTACACAATATTCCGATTTGTCATTTCGTTTTAGTATATTTATAAGAACGAAAGAAAAAGACAAACCGTTAAAATTTTACATCTTGAAAACAAAAGAAGAAATCGTCAACAATTGGCTGCCTCGCTACACAGGTGAATCATTAGAGAATTTTGGTCAATATATTTTATTGTGTAATTTCCATAACTATTTAGAGTTTTTTGCGAAACAATTCAACGTGGAAATCAAAGGAATAGGAAAGCCGATGCAATGTGTAACAGCCAATGGCATTACCATGATAAATTTTGGAATGGGAAGTGCTTCCGCTGCAACTTGTATGGATTTATTGTCAGCTATACATCCCAAAGCTGTTTTGTTCTTAGGAAAATGTGGCGGTTTAAAAAGAAAAAATCAAGTTGGAGATTTGATCCTTCCAATCGCTGCAATTCGTGGTGAAGGAACGAGTTCCGATTATTTCCCACCAGAAGTTCCAGCTTTACCTGCATTTGCTTTGCAAAAAGCAATTTCTACTACCATTCGAGATCACCATCGTGATTATTGGACTGGAACATGCTATACAACCAACAGAAGAGTTTGGGAACATGATGAGGAATTCAAAAGTTATCTAAAGAAAATTCGCGCGATGGCAATTGATATGGAAACAGCAACGATTTTTTCTGTCGGTTTTGCCAACAACATTCCAACAGGTGCATTGTTACTTGTTTCAGATCAACCAATGATACCTGAAGGGGTTAAAACATCTGAAAGTGACAACAAGGTGACTGCGAACTTTGCAGAAGAACATGTAAAAATTGGTATTGAATCGTTGAACCAATTGATCAACAATGGTCACACGGTAAAACATTTGAAATTTTAAATCTTAATCAGGATTCTCCTTCTTTCTTAAGAACAAAACTTGTTATTCGTCCTGCATTCAATGCAATCAACAATCCTATCAACGATAACAAAGCATAAAAGGAAGGCAATTACGAGTTGTTTCATATATTTTGATTATAAAATTACATTAATAAACAGAAGTACTACCACCTATATTTTCTATTGGATGCCAAGTAGTCTTGAGTTCCATGAAGTCTGTGATGTAGTACAATCCTTGATTTGATTCCTCCGACCAGTTGGCTATGTGTTCAACAACTCGCTTGAGATTAGCTGAACTAGCTTGAAAAAGTTGATTTTTTATTGTCAGTTCGTCCGTTCCAACCTGCAATGCATTCACATCCATGTGAGCAGCCAAAATTGGTGCTAATTCATTTGGATTTCCTGTCAAGATATTAATTACCCCACCAGGAACATCTGAAGAATGAATTACCTCAGCAAATGTTACCGCCGAAAGCGGTTTGTTTTCCGATGCAAGAACCACAACGGTGTTACCACTCGCAATAACTGGCAACATTTGTGAAACTAAGCCAATCAACGAAGTGGTTTGATCTGCAATAATTCCGACAACTCCCATTGGCTGTAACACCGAAAAATTAAAATGCGACGATGAAACTGGATTCACCGAACCTGCAACTTGATTGATTTTATCACACCAACCAGCGTAATAAACTATTCGATCAATACTTTGTTCAACTTCTATTTTTGCATCTTCTTCAGTGCTTCCTTGCAACTGCAATTCTTCAATAAATTGTGATTTTCGTCCTTCTAACATCTCCGCTATTCGGTACAAAATCTGACTTCTATTGAAAGCCGAGCGCTCCGACCAAGATCCAAACGCTTTGCGAGCAGCTACCACCGCATTTTTTACATCCTTTGAGGAACACAAACACACATGCGCGATTTTTTCACCTTGTTTGTTCAACGGCGTATAGTATCTCCCTGATTCCGTTCTCGGAAACGCCCCTCCGATATATATTTTGTATGTTTTTATTATCTCCAATCTCATATTAATTTAATTAGCAAGTGAATAATTAGTAATTAGCAAGTTAACAATTAGCAAGTGAATAATTAGCAAGGCTTCGGAAATAGATTTTTTTTTTGCTCACGAAATCCTAAATCGTATCATTTGATAATTGATAAATTGATAATTAGCAATTATACAATTAGCAAAGTTTCAAAATAGAAATTTTTTTGCTCACGAAATCCTAAATCGTATCATTTGATAATTGATAAATTGATAATTAGCAAGTGAATAATTAGCAAAGCTTCGGAAATAGAAATTCACATCAGGTAAACTTCCCCGTTTTTCAGACAATTTAAAATTATTAAATTTAAATTGTTTTATAGT
>DATGOZ010000220.1:0-6994 GCA_035305395.1 Taishania sp.
CGGCTATGACAAACAAACATGTTGGATTGATTGACAACTGGATTCGTCATATCAAGGATTCATACCGTTTTAACAAAGCTGAATTGGATTCAATTAGTGATTTGAAAACTCGATTTGATCGTTTCGTAGAATTAAACGTGAAAGAGCAAGTGTACGATTTAGCAAAAACTTCAATTATTCAAAATGCATGGGCAAATGGTCAAGAAATCCATTTACACGGTTGGGTGTATTCAATCGAAGACGGTATCATTCGAGATCAAAAATGTACGTTGAAGAATAACGACAATTTGGATGAAGTATATCAATTGGAAATCTAATTCCTAGGAAATATGTAATTTTGAAGCGAGGACTAATTTGGTCCTCGTTTTTTTTAAATCACTAGAGAATGAATTTAGTTTTTGCTACACAGAATAAGAATAAAGCATTGGAAATTCAGGCTTTGATGCCGGAGGGAATTACGGTTCAAACCTTGACTGAAATCGGTTGTACAACAGATATTCCTGAAGATGCAGAAACATTACAAGGTAATGCCGAATTGAAAGCAAAATATGTCTTTGAAAATTTTGGTGTAGCATGTTTTGCAGACGATACAGGTTTGGAAGTGGAAGCATTGGATATGCGTCCAGGTGTTTATTCAGCTCGCTATGCAGGTGAACAGAAAAGTGATCAGGATAACATAGATAAGTTACTCTCAGAATTGAATGGTGTATCGAATAGAAAAGCTCAATTCCGCACGGCGATTTGTTTGATTTTAAATGGTGAAACACATCATTTTGAAGGCAGGGTAGAAGGTACAATTCGAGAGAAACGTTCGGGTTCAGAAGGTTTTGGTTACGACCCGGTTTTCGAACCTGAAAATTGTGGTATTACGTTTGCAGAAATGTCGCGTGATGAAAAAAATAAACGCAGTCACCGCGCACGTGCATTTGCACAGATGATTGAATTTCTCAATAATTGCAAGAAGTGATTCAATTAAATCCTAAATTTGCATGCTATGTCACAGACTCAAGTAAATATTAAGAATAAACGAGCGCGATTTGAGTATCATTTGTTGGATACGTTTGTCGCTGGAATGCAGTTGAGCGGAACGGAAATAAAGAGTATTCGTCGCAATAAAGCGAGTATCCTAGAGGCATATTGCATTTTTAGTAAAGGTGAGGTGTGGATTCGAAATATGCACATTACCGAATATGAGAACGGTAGTTTTTACAATCACTCTCCTCGCTCGGATCGCAAATTGTTGTTAAATAAAAAGGAAATCAATAAGATTGAGAAATTCTTGAAGGATAAAGGAAATACCGTTATTCCGTTGCGAATCTTTATTTCTGAAAAAGGATGGGCGAAATGTGAAATTGCACTAGCTCAAGGGAAGAAGTTGCACGATAAACGCCAAGATTTGAAAGAAAAAGACGATAAACGTGATATGGATCGTGCTATGAAATCATACAAATAATGGGAAAAGTTATCGCAATCGACTTTGGATTGAAACGTACAGGTTTGGCTATCACAGATGAAAGTAAATTATTTGCTTTTGGTCTCGAAACCGTTGAATCCAACAAATTGATGGATTATCTGATAGCATTATTCAAGAAAGAAAGAATTGAAACAATCGTTTTAGGTGAACCAAAACGTTTGGATGGAAGTGATGCACACGTAACTCAAAATGTGTATTTGCTTAAAGAAGCATTGGAAAAACAATTTGTTGGTGTTCCCGTGGTACTACAAGACGAACGTTTTACATCCAAAATGGCATTTGACGCGATGTTAGCCGGTGGACTAAAGAAAAAACAACGTCAGGACAAAGGAATGATTGATAAAGTCAGCGCGACAATCATCTTACAAGAGTATTTGGGAATTCACTAGGATTGGGAAAATATTTCAGATCAAAAAAGAGGCGCGATTTATCGCGCCTCTTTTTTCAATGATTTTGTAATCAATTCGTAACCAACTCCATTTCATCAACTAAATGCTTCGCATCTGAATAGATGTCCATTACCCACAATACATAGCGGATGTCAACCACAATATTTCTACATCTCGAAGGGTCGAACATGTAATCACTCATTGTTGATTCCCATGTGCGGTCGAAGTTAAGCCCCATCAAATTTCCGTTAGCATCTAATACAGGTGAACCAGAGTTTCCTCCTGTTGTGTGATTTGAGCCTGTGAAGCAAACCCACAACTCACCATCTTGCGCATATCTTCCGTAATTCTTTTGTTTGAATAATTCCAACATGCGAGGTTGCAATTCAAAATCAGGATTTCCAGAATAATATTTGTCTATCATCCCACCGATAGTTGTGTATTCCAAGTATTGAACACCGTCTTGTGGTTTTGAGCCTTCCAATTTCCCGTATGTAATACGCAACGTACTATTCGCATCAGCCCAATGTTTTTGATCAGGGAACATTTCCAATTTGCCTTTTACATATGTTTTCAACAAACCAGACATATTGTCGTCAAATTGCTCATATCCAACATAGTAATTGTTTATGAAATCGTTGTACAACAAATCAAAATGTGCAAATCCAGGGTCTTTTGTCAACGATTTTACCGTTTTTGCATTGAATTTTTTGATGAAATCAATGTATCTGTTTTTATCAACCAAGAAAGATTTAGCAAAAATTGCATCAACGTTGTATTTGTTTGCTTTGTTGTTAATCTTACTTGTAGAAGGATTGCTCAAATATTGATTGTAAGCTTCTGTTTGAACTTCAAAGATTTTGCGATCAACTTGCATGTCATAATTTTTGAAATGTCCTTCAGCTCCGTTGATGAAACGTGTTTTGTATTCTTCAAGCGCTTCTGGTTTTTGAGTAGCAATTTTCTTCAACGTTTCAATGTTGCGAGCCAATTTGAAGAACTCCGGTCCTACGAAGAAATATTCAATCAACATGTTGTATCTAAATTCATAATCGATCGCATCTTTTACAAGCTTATTCATGTCGTTTACAACTGAACCATAATTATTTTTCCAAGCTTCATTGGTATTTGCTTTGGCAACATATTGTTGCTCGCGTTCTTTTTTGATTTGAACAGCATCTAATCTTCTCAAACCATCAATTTGTCCGATCCATTTCTTATATGCATTGGCAATACTTGCTTGTTTTGAAGCATATTTGATACGAATTTCATCCGATTCACGCATTGCTGCATTGATAACACCAAGTGATAAATCACGCATACGGATTTGAGCTGGACGTTGTTTTTCGATGATGAATTGTAGATAGTCCGAAACTACATGTTGTTCAGTCGTTCCAGGGAAACCGTAAACCATTGTGAAATCACCAGCTTTGCGATCGTTGAAGGCAATTTTCAAATAGTGAAGTGGAGTATAGGGCACATTTGATGTACTGTATTCCGCAGGTTTGTTATCTGTTCCTGCATAAATTCTAAATACAGAAAAATCTCCTGTGTGACGAGGCCACATCCAGTTGTCTGTGTCACCACCAAATTTTCCAATTGAATTAGGAGGAGTTCCAACCAAACGCACGTCTTTGAAAACTTCTTTTACAATCATGTAAAACTCATTTCCTTCATTGAATGGTTTGATTTCAGCTTCGTAGTGTGTTCCGTTTTGTGCTTCTTTGATAATTGCTTGTGCATTGCGAGAAGTGATTTCTTGCAATTTTGCTGGGTCAGTGATGCCGGCAGTTCCTGCTAATACTGCTTGGGTAACGTCTTCAATGCGCACCATGCGTGAAGCAGTTAATCCTTTATTTGGGAGTTCTTCTGCCTTTGTTTTTGCCCAAAATCCATTTTTTAAATAATCTTTCTCTAAAGAAGAATGTGATTGAATTTGAGAATAACCACAGTGGTGATTTGTTAACAATAATCCTTGATTAGAAACCAATTCTGCTGTACAACCGCCACCAAAATGAATGATTGCATCCTTCAAACTCGATTTATTGACACTATAAATTTCTTCAGCAGTTAATTTCATTCCGAATGACTGCATATCAGATTCAAATGCTTTAATCAACGAAGGAATAAGCATTCCTTCTTCAGCGTGAATTGACTTTAAGCTAAATAGAAAAAGGAAAACAAACGTAATTTTTTTCATGATTTGATTTTAGAATTTTCTCAAATTTAGTGAAATATTCAAAAGTTAAAAGAACTTAGTGTTGAACGGTGAATAGAATCAATGAATCGGATTTTTATTTATATTTAGCCCTAAACAAATCATACAAAGACATGAATAAATTGAAACACTTTTTCACTTTTGCTGCCATTATCTTATTTGGAAATGTGATTTTTGCTCAATCTGCTCGATATGAATTGAGTATGGAAAATCCAAATTCGCATTACTTCCACGTTGATTTCTATTTGAAAGATTACAAAACGGATGAAGTTGTCGTGAAAATGCCTGTTTGGGCGCCAGGTTCTTATTTGGTACGTGAATTTTCTAAAAATGTGGATTTAGTAACTGCTTTTGATGAAAAGGGTAATCAATTGGATGTCATCAAAAAAGCTAAAAATGCTTGGTCGATTAAGCGTGGTAATGCGAAAGAGATTAAGGTGAGTTATGATGTTTATGCATTTGAGTTGACTGTAAGAACGAGCTTCTTGGATATGACACATGGTTTTGTGAGTGGGACGGGGGTGTTCATGTACACAGAAGAAACGAGAAACAAAGAAGGTCAGTTGAAAATCATACCTCACGCTTCTTTTTCAAAGATAACAACAGCTTTACCAAAAGTAGGCGAGCAACTTGTCAACGATAGTAAAGCGCAAACTTTCAAATTCTCTGATTACGATTACTTGGTAGATTGTCCGATTGAAATAGGAAACCACGAAGAATTTACATTCAAAGCTGCAGGTGTAAATCACACTGTTGCAATGTATGGTTGGGGTAATTACGATGTTGATCGTTTGAAAGTGGATATGGCTAAGGTTGTTGAAGCTTCAACAGATATTTTTGGTCAAAATCCAAATAAAGATTATGTGTTTATCATTCACAATGTAACAGACGGACAAGGAGGATTAGAGCATCTAAACTCTACAACCTTGTCAGTGAACCGCTACACGTATCAAGGAGATAAGTACATCGGATTTTTATCGTTAGTCGCACACGAATATTTTCATTTGTGGAATGTAAAACGTATTCGTGCATACGAACTTGGACCGTTTAATTACGATGAAGAGGCTTATACTTCGTTGTTGTGGGTGATGGAAGGATTTACTTCCTATTACGACGAATTGATTTTGTTGAGAGCTGGTTTTTACACCAAAGAACAATATCTGAATGTACTTTTTGGTACAATCAATTATGTTGAAGGAACAGCAGGAAATAAAGTTCAACCTGTAGCACACTCAAGTTTGGATGCGTGGATTAAGTCGTACCGACCAAATGAGAATAGTAGTAACACACAAATTTCATATTACTCAAAAGGAGGAATCTTTGCTGCTTTGTTTGATGCAATGATTATTTCGAAAACGAAAGGAGAAAAGTGCTTGGATCATTTCTTGAGACACTTGTATGACAAGTATTATGTGCAATTAAAAAGAGGATTCAAAGAAAAAGAATTTCAAGATGAATTGTCAAACTTTATTGGTGAAGATTTGAGCCAGTTCTTTGCAGACTATATTTTCGGAACAAAAACCCCGAACTATAATGAAATTTTCTCGAAAGTAGGATTGTCAGTTCAAAACTCAGGAACTAATTTACCAGCCTTAGGAGCGACGTTAAATCAAAATGGTAGAGAGTTGACAGTTAAAAATGTACGTAGAGGATCTTCTGCTGAGTTGGCTGGTTTAAGTGCGAATGATGAAATTATTGGGTGCAACGGAATCCGTACAAATCAAAGAGATTTGGAGCGAATTTTAGCATCTTTGGAGCCAAATGAATCGGTAACATTACTTGTATCAAGAGATAATGTTTTATTGGAACTAAAAGTGCAAATGAAAGCTCAGGAAAAACCTCGTTATACTTACTCAATGACAGGAAGTACTGCTGTTGAAAAAATGAGAAATTACTGGTTGAGAACTGTTTTATAAGTTCTATATGGCGATTGAGAGATTTATAAATATCCTCATAATTGATGATGATGAGCGACTAGCCTCAGGACTGAAAGAGATTTTATCTGGATCAGGAAACAATGTTTTGGTTGTTTCTGATCATTATGAAGCAATTCCGATTATTCGAAAAAGAGAAGTAGGAATTATTTTGATTAACCTCGACTCAGAGTTTTTTATTGGAATGGAAATTCTTCAAATCTTGAAGAATGAAAGTATTACACCTAACACCTATAAATTGCTCATTACACAAGGATCGCCATCCGCAGCAAAAATGGTGCGTGGATTGAATAGCGGAGCAGTGGATTATATTGTAGCGCCTTTTAGTCCAAATCTTGTCAAAGCGAAGATAGAGGTATATAAATCGATGTATTACAAAGATCAACGTATAGGTCAGCTACTCCAAAATATCTTTCCGCAAAATGTATTGGACGATTTCAATGTATATGGCAAATTCTCTCCTAAGCGAGTGGAGAATGGCGTCGTGTTATTTACTGATTTTGTTGACTTTTCAGCAAGTTCGAAAGATTTAGATCCGATTGTGTTGTTACGTCAGTTGGAACGCTATTTTACAGTTTTTGATGAGATAATTAGCCGATACAAACTCGAAAAAATTAAAACGATTGGAGATGCATACATGGCGTTGGCAGGAGTGACGGAACATTCTGCAAATCCAGCGGTTCGTGCCTGTTTGGCAGCAAGTGAAATTCAGGAATATTGTCTAAACGAAGAGCGAATAGCAAAAGCATTGGGGAGGCATTATTGGCAAATCCGAATTGGAATTCACAAAGGACCTTTGGTTGCCGGTATTATCGGTAAAACAAAATTCAACTTCGATGTTTGGGGTGATAGTGTAAATATTGCATCGAGAGCTGAACGTGTGAGTGAAGCTGGGAAAATTACAATTACACAAACTGTTTATGAGGCGGTTGAACCTTTTTTTAACGTTGAATCAAGAGGGGAGATTGATATTCAAAAG
>DATGOZ010000221.1:0-2165 GCA_035305395.1 Taishania sp.
CCACTCAGTGGCATTGATAGCCAACTCACTCATTGCAGACAAACCAATTTTTCTTTCAACAGCAGGTCCAACCACAAATGGTCCGATTCCCACTGCTAATTCAGACAATTTAACTTCTGCATTGCTTGTTGCCAAACAATAATCAACTGCTGAAGCAATTCCTACACCTCCACCAACAGCTTTACCGTGTACTCTACCAATGATAAATTTTGGTGCTTTGCGACATGCATTAATTACCTTCGCAAATCCAGAAAAAAATTGTTTTCCAGTTTCCAAATCTTTGATTGAAATTAATTCATCAAAGCTAGCACCTGCACAAAAAGCCTTTTCTCCTGAAGATTTCAAAACAATCACTTTTACTTCAGTATTGTTCCCTAATTCAGTAATCGTATCAGCCAATTTTTGTAAAATTTTACCTGGCAAAGAATTACTCATTGGGTGACCAAATTCTACTAAAGCAATTCCGTTTTCATTAATTGAGCAATCAACATGCCCCAAATCAATAGCAGTTTGAGTTGACATTATTTAATTTTTAATTATTATCATCTATTCTACGTGTCATTCTTTCAACCTTTTCATAGCGATTTTCGTCACCACCTTCAGTATTTTTTCTTCTAGGTCTCATAACACGATTTGTAGTTCTTTCTTCACTTCCAGCCTCACGATTTGATGAACTTGGACGATGGTCATTTGAACGAGAGTAACCACCCGAATTATTTGAAAATTTATTATACGGCTTAGAAAAAGTTTTCTTTTGGAATTTCTTCTCAGCTGGCTTCTTTTCAACTTTTTTCGGACGATTTGATTTTGGAGACGCAACTTTCACATCAATTGCTCTCCCGTTAATTTCCATTCCATTTAATGCCGTAATAGCAGCAATGGCAGCTTCTGCACTTTCCATTTCAACATACCCGTAGCCACGAGAACGCTTTGTGTCCTTTTCGAAAACAACATGGGCATAGTGAACATCACCAAAGGTAGAAAATGTTGTTCTTAAATCTTCAGAGGTAATCGACCAATCAAGATTTGCAATAAAAATATTAATCATCTAAACTAATTTAATAAAACCTAATTTTTAATCTATTTCAGTGTAAAATTATCCTTACCAATTAAATTACCATCACAGTAAATTTTAACTGTATAATTCCCTTTTTGAGCATCTTCGCCTCTTAAGTCGTAGTAAATCGCCATACTTACAGCTTCACCAGTATAATCCACATCTTTTTTGTCAGAATATGCTACACTTCCTAATTCTGTAGATATAACATTTGAACTTCTCGTTTGGAAAATTGTTCCATCAGGCTTAGTTATTTGCATGTAAACAGGTTTTGTTCCTTTGTTTGCGATTGGATTAGCTCCAATAGTAAACGAGGACTTAATTTGAACTGTATTTTTAGCTTTATCAGTCTCTGTAGTTGTATTGTTCAACTTAGATCTTAAAGCAACAGATTTAAACCCGTATGCTTGTAATTTACTACCTTCTTTTACTCGAGCTTGAGACTCCTCAGCAGTTTGTTTGTATGTATCACGTTCTGCTACAGTAGAAGTCAACTCGGTCTTTGTTTGATCCAAATCAGACGCCAATTTCAAATTCAAAGTGTTCAATGAATCAATTTGCTTCACATATCCTTTCATGATATTTCGCAAGGTTTCGTTTTCACGACGCATTTTTGCCAACTCAGCAGCAGTCCATTTACCGTTTTCAACCTTTTTTATCAATTCTTGAATTTGCTGTTTTTGCGCTTCAATTTCCGCTGCTTGTTCTTTGTTTAACTCACCCGTTTCAGCAGCTTTTTTCTCTAAAGCGCTATAAGTAGCCAACATATTTTTCAAGTCCGATGAAAGATCTTTTGAAACTTCTCCAGTGTATTCTGAAAGCATTGCTTCCATCATCGCCATTTGTTCGTTGCTTTCACTTAGTTGGGAACGTGTTGACGACCATAAGAAGGTCATCACCCCAATTCCAGCTAAAAGTAATATTACTACAAGCGTGTTTAGTCCACTTTTACTTGACGAGGTTTGTTGTTCTAATTCTGACATAATCTAAAGTTTTAATGTACCTAAAAAAATTCTTACCATAACAAAAATATGTGTACTCGCTTTAATATCAAAGAAAGTACACACTATTTTTTGTGATTTAACAATAATTATAATATTGGATACCA